>JAFUBU010000056.1 GCA_017460045.1 Candidatus Saccharimonadota bacterium | reverse complement strand
GTTACTTCTAACAATACTATCTCTACTTCCTCTACTGCGATTGGTTCTACGGCTACTGCTTTGTCTTCTAATACTTGGGGCTTAAACTCTGAAGATACTAGTACCTATGTCGGTCTTCCCACTTATGCTAATGCTACTAATACCGCTCTTACGTCTAAGTCTTCTGTTTCCGAAGAAAGTACTGTATCGATTTACTATGGCCTTAAAGTCGATACTAGGATTACTCCCGGTACTTATACTGGAGATGTACTATATACAGTACTTATGGACTCCTCTTGTCTTACTTATACCGTAGTCTTTGATGCTAATACTGCGGATACCTCTACCATTACCGGTACTATGAATAACCAGACTATTACTACTAATACCGCTACTGCTTTAACGGCTAATGCTTATGAAAGAAGTGGCTATACCTTCCTTGGCTGGTCCACTTCCGCTACCGGAGCTACCGGTACGGCCGTAGATGGAGTAGGGACGGCGGCCGACGTAGACTACGACAACGAAGAATCCGTTACTAACCTTACTACTTCCGGTTCTACCATTACGCTCTATGCCATATGGGAAGCGGCCGGACACATCTTAACTCTTACGAACGGTAGTACAGCGGCTATCTCCAGCGTAGCTTTAACTAATACTTCTACCGGAGCGACGATTACTTCCGGTAGTACTGTCGCCGAAGGGACTAGCGTTACCGCTACTTGTACTCCCAAATCCGGGTATCATTGTACTGAATTTACCAGTAGCGATACAACTCTCTTGCCCTCTCAAACTGGTAATACCGCCGTAGGGACTTATACCTATTCCTTTACCATGCCCGCCGGGGCTATTACCCTTACCGCTAAAGGTTCTGGGAATACCTTTACGATCAACTATAATTCTAACGGCGGAAGCGGTACAACTACCGCTACTACCGCCACTTACGGTTCTAACGTTACTCTACGTACCGACAACTTTACCGCTCCTTCCGGTAAAATCTTTAAGGCTTGGGGAACAGATACGAGCGGTACGACGACTTACGAAGCGAGGGCCGTCGTAGCTCCGGCGACTCTATATCCTAGCGTTACTACTACTCAAGGCGGTTCGATTACCCTCTACGCGATTTGGGAAGATATTGTAGACGATGGCGACCTTGGGATGATGCAAAGCTTTAACTGCGCCAATCTTACTTCGGGCCATACTGGCACAGTAACAGATAGCAGGGACAACCAAACTTATACCGTCTACCGTTTCAGAGATACCGGTACTGCCGCAAAATCTTACCCAACCACTATGGCTGGCTACTGTATCATGACTAAAGACCTCTCCCTCGGCTACGTTACTGGCGGCTCAATTACTAAAGGTTCTAATCTTAGCTTAACTACTACCGCTTCCAACTTCGATACCAACGCCTCTAATTCTTCCTACGAAACCATCTCCCTTTCTGGAACACAAACCGTAACTTATGTAAATTCCGCCAATAACGGGACTGGTTGGTCTACGACAAATAGTTATACCAATATGCAGTATACTTACGGTACAGCTACAAACAGCTCCCATGGTTATTACTCCTACGGTGCCGCCCTCGTAGTCTGCCCGAAAGGCTGGAGATTGCCTACTAATACCGAATATTCTAATATTGCTACTTTTATGGGTGGAAGTAACTCTACTGGCTCTGCCAAGATTAGACGTTCTCCGTACAACTTCGTCTACGGCGGCGACTTCAGCTCCTCCGACTGGAGCAATGTCGGTAGCTACGGCTACTACTGGTCGTCTACGCAGTATTCTAGCACTAACGGGCGGAACTTGACCTTCGGTTCAAGTTATCTGGGCACGAGCTACAACTATAAGTACTACGGTAGGTCTGTACGTTGCGTAGCCGAGCCTGCTCCTTATATGCAAGACGTCTCCGCCAGCGATCTTACCGAAAGCGCTACCACAACGCTCGTCGACTCAAGGGATAACCAAGAATATACTGTCTACCGCTGGCCCTCTACTGGCACTGCCGGAACTTCCTACCCGACCGGTATGGCCGGCTACGCCATCATGACTAAAGACCTCTCCCTCGGCTACGTTACCGGCGGCTCAATTACTAAGGGCGGCAATCTAACCCTAACAACTTCCGACTCTGCTGCAGCTGGAACAATTACCTACGTAAACTCTGCCAATAGCGGCTCTGGCTGGTCTACCACTAACTCCGACTCTAATCTCCAATATACTTACGGTACAGCCACCAATAGTTCCCACGGCTATTATTCCTACGGCGCCGCCCAAAAAGTCTGCCCGAAAGGCTGGAGGTTACCTACTCAGACCGAATACGCCAATATCGCGACCTTTATGGGCGGTGACAACTCTACCGGCTCTTCGAAGATCCGAGGTACTCCCTATAACTTCGTCTACGGCGGCAACTTCTTCTCGTCTGGCTGGAGCAGTGTGGGTAGCTACGGCGGCTATTGGGCCTCTACCCAGTACTCCAGCACTAGCGGCTACAACTTGAACTTCCGTTCGAGTAGCCTGGGCACGAGCTACAGCGATAAGTACTACGGTAGGTCTGTACGTTGCGTAAGCGCGCCATAGCGCGCTTTCCGCCGGGCGGAGCCTCGGGTACCGAAAAGCAATAATTAACCAGGACTTTCGCCAAGTGCTCATTTTGGGCAAAAACGGGTAACGCGCCGGGGTTTTGGCTTTTTACCGTAAAATCAGGTGGCGCCCCTGCTTGCGCCAATCTCCTATCTGTTATATAATAACATCATGTCAAAGAATATCTACTTAACTACTGCGATTCCTTACGTTAACGGCGCGCCGCATATCGGCCATGCGTGCGACTACCTCCTCGCCGACGTCTACGCTCGCTACCAGCAACAAAAGGGAAATACCGTCCGCTTCCAGGCCGGGACCGACGAGCATGGTAATAAGATCTTCAAAAAAGCGACCGAAAACGGCCAAAAGGTCGAGGAATATGTCGCTGAAAATTCCAAAAAATTCCAAGATTTTATCAAGAAACTCGGCGTCGAATACACCGATTTTATCCGTACTACCGACAAGGACCACGAATCCCGCGTCCAAAAAATTTGGCAAAAGCTCGAGAGCCATATTTATAAGGATAGCTACGAAGGTTGGTATTGCGAAGGCTGTGAGCGCTTCGTTACTCAAAACGAGTACGACGAAAACCAAGGTATTTGCCCGGACCACCAAAAGCCCTACGAGCGACTCGAAGAAGAAAACTATTATTTACGAATTTCCGACTTCAAAGACCGGATTAAAACCGCTATCGAAAAGGACGAGCTAAAAATCCTTCCCGAGTTTCGCAAAAAAGAAATGTTAAGACTCCTCGAAGATACCCCGGACGTCTCGATTTCAAGGCCGAAGAAACAGCTAAGCTGGGGCGTCGCCGTCCCGGGCGACGAGACGCAGGTTATGTACGTCTGGATGGACGCACTATCGAACTATATTACCGTCCTGGGCTACCCTGATAAAGACATTAGTGACTTTTGGCCCGCCGACCTTCAAATCGTCGGGAAAGACATCTTAAGATTTCATTCAATTATCTGGCCGGCTATGCTTCTCGGACTCGGTCTTCCTCTCCCGAAAGTTCTCCTGTCTCATGGTTTTGTCCTGACAAACGGCGCAAAGATGAGCAAGTCCCTCGGCAACGTCGTCGACCCGCTCGAGGTTCTCGATAAATACGGTCTCCCCGCTTTCCGCTACTACTTCCTCCGCCATGCCGATACCTTTGCCGACGCCGATTTTACCTGGGAAAAATATGATGCCGCCTACAACAACGAGCTCGCCAACGATCTCGGAAACCTCGTCCAGCGCCTCGCGACTCTCTGCAAGAAAAATCAAGTCAAGGGCCTTAAATACCAACCGGCGTCCGACCCAATTTACGAAAAATATATGGACGAACTCTACTTCAGCAAGGCTTTTGATTATATCTGGGAAAAGGTCCAGGCTATTAATAAGCGCATCGACGAAGAGCGCCCCTGGGAACTTGCCAAGCAAGATCCCGAGCGAGCCGTCGCCGTCCTAAAAAGCCTCGTCGAAGATCTCCTCGAGGTCGCAAACCTCCTCGTCCCCTTCCTCCCGGACGTCGCTGCGAAAATCCAAACGCTCTTTACCGCTGGCGAGATTCTCCCGCCCGAGACTCCGCTTTTCCCTAAGAACTAGCTCAAATCTTAAAAGCGCCGACCTCCGCCCTTAAAAAATGAACCCCGTCTAGCGGGGCTCATTTTCTTTACGGATTAGTTATTGTGGCACTCGCCATCTTTCTCACAGCAATCGCCGGCGAAATACAGCATCGTGTATTTCTGGCGTTCGCCAGAGAGGCGACTGGTAAACTCGGCGATGTAGAAACCGAGTATGCCGCCGACCATCGGGAAGAGCGCGTAAATCGTCAAAGCTTGGACAATTCCGCCCATAATCTCGCCGAAGTTGTCTCCTGCGGACGGTAGAATTTGGTACATTAAGGCAATCGCCGGGTTCATCATGAAGTTATTCGAAAGCCCAAAGTAGCTTTGGGAAACGATATAAACGTAGATGATGGTCACGGCGAGACCGGTACCAACAATCATACCGAATGTGAGCGGGCTCTTGCGATACTTCCAAGCGCGCGCAAAGAAGAACGCGAGAATAATCGCCCCAACGAGCTCGATAATCGCGAGCTGCCAGAAAGTCCCCTCGGCGACTTCCGCCATCGCCGGCATTTCGGTAGTACTTTCGCTCCAGTTTTTGAAGCCGGTCGTGATAAACATCCCGAGCCAAGCCCCAACGATCTGGGCTAGTACATAAAGTACCCCGCGAATCGCGGACATCCGGCGCGACGCCATCATCCCGACGGTAATTAGCGGGTTAAGATTCGCCCCGGAGAGGCCAAAGACCGCTACGGTAATCGCGACCATCGCGAACCAAATATATAGCGGGTTCGTCATCCCGAGACAGATCACTGTCATCGTCAGAAGCATCGTACCGATAATCTCGCCGAGCAACGCACCGTAAATCTGCGGACGGTGGAAAATCGTCAGGATAGTCTCGGAAGTATCATACTTCTTCGAGAAGAATCCCTTCATTAGCTCCTTAAATGATTTTTTCTCTGCGCACTTTTCAGCCTTCTTTTCGGTCGGCTTCGCTTCCTTTTCCTCGCGCACGGAAGCTTCAGTTTTAACCTCCTCAGTCTTGACCTTTTCGGCTTCGACTGTCACCTTCTCGTCCTTCTTCTCGGACTTGTTGGCGTTGGATTTTTTTGACTTGGATTTAGCCATAAAACCTCCACGTTAAATTGATAATCTGATACTATTATAGCACACTTGTGTTATAATGGTAATAGAAAATTTATGGAAGGTAATACATTTTATGGGAATCATGGTTCAAAAAGAAGACGACAATACGGAGCTAACGAAACAAATTAACGCAGATTTGCGCGAACGCGCGGAAAGGACATCTAAAGAAATGGACCCCGACTACGTCGAAGATAGTGACTACGCGAAGGATCTAAAAAAGACCGGCCGCTTTGCTTGGGTTTGGGCGGTTTTGATTATTCTCGCCATTATCTCGCTGATTATTATCTTCATCTAGACTTATCTGTGCTATAATATATTATAGTATGTTGAGTGTAGAGAAAATAAAATCAGATCTAAAGGCGCTAAACGCCGAATACGCTAAAATTAAAGACCTCCCGCCCGAGAAGCGTGGCGAGTTTGGTCGCGAGCTAAATAAAAAACGCGCCGAGCTTGAAAAAGCGCTCCAGGCCGCCCTTGACGCCGAGCAGGACGCCGAGGTGGAGCCGCTCGACGAGACCGCCCCTTCCGCGCCGAACCGCGCGATTCCGCGTTTTAACCTCGGTAGTAAACATCCTTTGATGACCGAATTAAATCGCGTCCTCTCGATTTATTCTCATATGGGCTTTGATATTATGGAAGCGCGCCAGCTCGACGATGAGTTCCATATGTTCGACTCGCTCAACTTCCCCGCGGGACATCCTGCTCGGGACGGCTATGATACTTTCCGTACCGCCGAAAACTTTATTCCCCCGGCCCATACTTCGACGATGCAATATCGCGCTCTTACGCGGTATAAGGACGAACTAAAGAATGGCGGTAAAATCGCCGTCGTTATCCCCGGACGCGTCTTTCGAAATGAAGACGCCGATGCGACCCACGAACATACTTTCTACCAATGCGAAGGAGTCTTTGTCTCCGAAGACGCGACTATGGGCCAGATGCTTGGGGTCTTAAAAACCCTCTTCGAGACCTACTACGGCCAGAAATTAAATACCAAGACCCAGCCGGGCTTCTTCCCCTTTACCGAGCCTTCGCTTGAGTTCTTGATTGAAAAGCCGAAGTCGCTCGGCGGCAAGGGCGATGGCTGGCTCGAGATGCTTGGCTGCGGGATGATACATCCGAACGTTCTGGAGACCGCCGGTATCGACCCGGAGAAATACAAGGGCTTCGCCTGGGGCGGCGGTATCGACCGGCTCGTGATGTTGAAATACGGCTTGACCGACATCCGCTACTTCGAATCTGGTAAACTTGAATTTTTGGAGGAATTCTAAATGAAAATTAGTTTGAATGAAATTAAAAAATACGTCGATATTCCGAAAGACCTCTCGACCGAGGAGCTTATTCGCCTCATTGGCGCTCGTCTCGTCGAGGTCGAAGGTTCGGAAGATTGGAGCGAAAAGTACAAGGGCGTCAAAATCGTCAAGGTCGTCTCCTGTGAGCCTATTCCCGATACCCATCTCCATCTTTGCCAAATCGACTGCGGCTCGAAAGATTTAGTCCAGGTCGTCTGTGGCGCTCCGAATGTCCATGCCGATATGTTCGCCGCTTGGCTCGCCCCTGGCTGTGTCGTCCCGGCGACTTTCGAGACGGACGAGCCGTTTGAAATTGGCTCAAGGAAGCTCCGTGGCTATGAGAGTAGCGGGATGCTCGCCGCCGCCGACGAGCTTGCCCTTGGCGAAGACCACGAGGGAATTATTGAAATCGACCCGGCGATGCCAGGGGTCAAGCCCGGCGCTTCCTTCGCCGAAGTCTTCGACTTAAACGACATTATTCTCGATATCGAAAACAAATCCCTTACCCACCGCCCCGATTGCTTCGGCCTCGTTGGCTTCGCTCGCGAAGTAGCCGGGATACTAGGTATCAAATTCGAAGAGCCGAGCGGGCTTGAAGGACGAGAGGCCTCCCGTCCTCGAGGTTCTTTAGCCTTGAGCGTCGAGATAATAGATTCGGACCTTTGCCCTCGCTACTCCTGCGCCGTCGTCGATTTTGCCGACGCCCCGCGCGAAAAGTATTTCACTAAAGACGACGTCTTCCTAATTAAGGCCGATATGCGCCCGATTTCTCCGATTGTCGACTTGACTAATATCTTGATGCTAAAGACCGGCCAGCCGCTCCACGCTTTCGACTACGAAAAGTTCGTAAGAGTAGGCGGTGCTAAAGAGCCGAAAATTATCGTCCGCGCCGCCAAAAACGGCGAAAAGCTCGAGCTCCTCGACGGTAAAACTATCGAATGCGACGAAAATGATATCTTAATTACTAGCAACGATACTCCGGTCGCCCTCGCCGGCGCTATGGGCGGAGCTAGTACCGCGATTGACGAGACGACGAATTGTATCATCCTCGAGTCTGCGACTTTCTCGCTTTATCATCTCCGCAAGACCCAGATGAAACATGGCATCTTCTCCGAGGCGGTTACTCGCTTCACTAAGGGCCAGCCCGCCGGCCAGACTCTCGCCGTTCTCTCCGAGGCGGTTGAGGAGCTCGGCGTCGAGCCGCTAGAGGTCGTCGACTACTACCCCGCCCCGATCGAAATCCCTCCAATCGAGGTTTCCGTTGCCGACATCAACTCTCTCCTCGGTACCGACTACTCCGAAGAATTAATCGTCAGGACGCTCGCCAATGTCGGGCTTATGTGCGAGAAACTCGGGGCAAAGGGTCTCTCCGTAAAAGTCCCCTATTGGCGCACGGACTTACACATTAAAGAAGACATCATCGAAGAGGTCGGCCGCCTCCTCGGCTACGATAATATCCCGCTCTCTTTCCCGACTCGTCCTTTCGTCGGCGCGAGAGACGACCCGATGCGTATTTTGAAAAATCGTATCCGCGATATTCTTTCGGACCGCTTAAACGCCCACGAAATCTTGACCTATTCTTTCGTCTCGAAAGCGCTCCAGGAAAAATTCGGCGAAGACCCGAAAGACTCTTACGAAATCGTCAACTCGATTTCCCCGGAGCTCCAATGTTTCCGCCAGTCGCTCGCTCCGAGCCTTCTTGAAAAAGTCCAAGAAAATCAAAAAGCCGGCTATAAAGATTTTGCCCTCTACGAAATCAACCAAGTCGCCAAAAAATCCGACGGTCTAAACAACGAAGGCGTCCCGGTCATGAAGACCAACCTTGCCCTCGCCGTCACTGGCGACTACTATAAGGCGAAGGCCTACTATGTTGAGTTAATGAAGGAATTAGGATTGCAAGCTGGTGACCCTCGCCGGGCTGGTGCGGGTGATGCGCACGGGGCCCCCAGAAGCGGAGCTTGGGGTGCGGGGTCCCCAAGCGACGATTCATGGGGATGTGCGCAGCAGGACCCGCAACACCCGTGCGGGACGAGCCAGCTTGCAAACAGCTTACTCAGGAAGTTCAAGCTAGAAGGCCCGGTCGCCTACTTCGAAATTACGCTCGACGATTACCTCGACCGCTCGCTTGAGAATAAGACGAAAAACCTCCGCTTCTCTCGCTTCCCGTCCGTTAGCCGCGACTTAACTATCAAGGTCTCCCAAGATACTCCGTACGAAAAAGTCTACGACTCCCTCGACCGTGGTCTCGTAAAGACTGGGCTGATTTACAAAATCGAGCCAGTTTCCATTTACGAACCTAAAGAAAACCTTGAAAAAACCAAGAATCTGAGTTTCCATCTTCTCTTGAACAACCCCGAACGTACCTTGAACGGCGATGAGGTTTCTGATATAATGTACAAAATTACTAAAGAGACCTGTAAGGCCGTAAGCGGAGAAATAATTTAATGGACCAAGATATTCTAAAGACTAGCTGGAGGCAACGTATTCTATTTATTATTATTGCGGTATTGATGGTATTTTCGTTTGTCGCGACCTATATCGCTATCGTCCTCTCTAATAAAAATTCCAATACTAACTCGACCGACGGCGACAATTCCGAGTTGACCGCTATCGAAGAAGAGTACCAAAAGAAGTCCGACGAAATTTCCAAATACGCCGAGACGCTCTCGTCGAAGTACTTCAACGATTTTAAGGGCTATAAGTCTCAGGTAAAAAGTTATAATGCTACGACCGCCAACTCGGAGGGGCTTAAAACTACCGACCTAAAGGAGGGGACCGGCCGCGAGCTTAAAGCTGACGATACCGATTATCTCGCCTACTACATCGGCTGGTGCGCCGACGAGTCGATCTTCGACTCTTCGTTTGACGACGCCGAAAACCCGACCTCGCTCAAAGCTCCGATTTACGCCGCGAACGGCCTGATCGAAGGCTGGAACCAGGGCGTGATTGGCATGAAACTCGGCGGCGTCCGCGAAATTACTATCCCCGGCGAGCTCGCCTACGGTGAAGACCAAGAAATCTGCGGCGGGACCAACTCCCCGTTGAAGTTCGTCGTCCTCCCGTTCGATGACGAAAAAATGATTAAACTCGGTAAAGAGTCCAACGAAATCATGGAACGCCTCTACGCCGCCTATTATAGCTCCTCGAGCAATTAGCCTACCCCTGTTATTGCCAAAAAACTATTGCTTTTTTCGCAAAGGTGTGGTATAATATAGGTAATGTTCAATGGAGGTAATAGGACTTCCGGAGGACACGCACCATCATAGGAGGGGAGAAGATATGATGACAATAAAAATTCTGAGCGCAATTGCGCTCTTAGTACCCGCAGTCTTAGTTTTATATTTCGCCATTACGAATTTTACGTATGACGAAAAAAACAAAAAACTGCAGGACGGCGAAGGCAGGCCGATTATTATCGGCGCAGCCGTAGTTGGCGCACTCGTAGCCGCCGCCTTGCTTGCGGCGCTTTGGAACTTAGAGTACATCAACATCATCGAGCCGGGCATCCGGTTTGATACTGCCGGCTGGAAATGGTTTTTAACCATTTACTTCGCCATTGCATACGGAGTAATTTTATACTCCGTCGCAACCATGTTTCATAAATGGTTTGCCTTTATCTTAAATTGGCATATCAAGCATGGACATGGACCCAAAAAAATAAATTAAATTACCCTCGCGCTTCGGCGCGGGGGTTTAAGCTTATCAGGTCGCTAAAGAAGAGGAGTATCTTTATTTGCGAGGCCTTGAACGAACCCGATTCGAAGAGATTTTTCGCAAGGCGGGCCCTCTCAGATGAGGGTGCCTTGCCCGAAAAATCGATTGAGAATCGGACGTGAGTGAAACCAGACTCGCAAATAAAGATACTCCTCTTTTCTTGGTTGCGGTACAAGATGATGGTATAATAATTATATGAACGATCCCCATAGTTTTTTCTTCTACGACCTCGAAACTTCGGGCCTTTCCCCGCGCGAAGATCGGATTATGCAATTCGCCGGACAACGTACCGACCTCGAGTTAAACCCGCTCGGCGAGCCGGTTAATCTGCTGGTCGAGCTAGCCGACGATACTTTGCCTTCTCCTGGCGCTATCGCCGTAACGAAAATTACCCCCCAACAGACTAGACAAGACGGCCTTTCTGAAGCCGAGTTCTGCCGCTATGTGACCGACGAGATTTTTACGCCGGGGACTTGCGCCCTTGGCTACAACTCCGTCCGCTTCGACGATGAATTTATGAGACATCTCTTCTGGCGCAATTTTTACGACCCCTACGAGTGGCAATGGAAGGACGGCCGTAGCCGCTGGGACTTGCTCGACGTTGTCCGTTTGACAAGGGCCTTGAGGCCGGAGGGGATTAACTGGCCGACCCAGGAAAAGGAAATCGAGAAAGACGGCGAAAAAATCGTGGTCGAGGTCAAGACCAATCGCCTCGAGTTGATTACGAAGCTAAACGGTATCGAGCATGAACACGCCCACGACGCCCTCGCCGACGTCGTCGCGCTCATCGAAGTTACGAGGCTCATCAAGACCCACCAACCCGACCTCTATAACTACCTCTTTAAGCTACGCGACAAAAAGCTCGTCCAGCGCCTCATCAACCTCGACCGGCCAAAGCCCTTTGTCTACGCCTCGGGCCGCTACTCGAGCGAGTTCGACAAGACTACCGTCGCTTTTCCTATCGCCCCGAGCAAGACCGGCAACATTTTGGTGTGGGATTTGAGATATGACCCGGAGGAATGTTGGCTGAAGGGCCTTGCGAACAATAAAGAGATTTCTCCCCGAGAAATCACTAACACTCGCGGGCCTGAGTCCCGAACTGTAGCGAAGCGGAATTTGGGCGAAGGTCCGACCGAGTGTTGTGATTTTGAAGGGCGAGAAATCTCCCGTTCGCAAGACCCTTCAGCAACATTCCACCTGTATCCCAAGCTCAAAGAACTTCGCTACAACCGTTGTCCGGCGGTTGCGCCGCTCGGCGTTTTGGAGAAAAACGATGGCTGGCGGAGGATCGGCCTCGACAAAGATACGGTCGAGAAAAACCTCAAGGCGCTTTTGAAACATCCCGAGTTCGCCGAAATGGCGCGCGCTATTGACGAGGCCAAGCCGGAGTTCCCGGAGGCGCCCGACCCCGAGTCCGCCCTCTACGACGGCTTCCTGGGCGATCAGGATCGCGACCTTTGCGGTCTCGTCCGCGCGGCGACTAAAAACCAGCTCGCCGATCTCCACCCCGAGTTTACCGATCCCCGCCTCGAACCGCTCCTCCTCCACTATAAGGCTAAGAATTTCCCCGATACTCTCTCCGAAGAAGAGCAAAAAGATTGGGAAAAATACCGTCTCGCTCGACTAAATCGGCAGTCGGTCTCTTTCGAGAAGGAGCTACAAGCTCTCTCGAACCGCCCCGACGTCGATCCGAGCCTCGTCGAGGAGCTTCTCCTCTGGGCCCAGTCTCTTGCTAGCGTCGACTATTAGCTAACATCCGCTCAACGAGCTTATGCTATAAAATACTATTGAAAAAATATCAAATCTATGGTATAATGCGAGCATGAGTACAAAGAAGGCATTAAAGAGGGTTAAACAGCCAAATCGCGTTTTGACGCTACTTTCGCTCGGCTTCGTTATCGTCGCCGTCCCGGTTTTTATCCTGCTTTCTTTCCACGCTTACACCCTGATTTTCATCAGCCCCGACGCCGCCTCGTTGACTCGCGGTATTTCTATTTTGGTCTTGATGGCCCTTCCGCTTGGCCTCGTCCTCTTTAACCGCAAATAGTCGCGCTAGCGTTTGCGTCGTTTTTTCCTAGATGGCGCTTTGACGAAGAGCCGGATTGCCTCTATCATGATATTGATGCCCATGGCGACGATAAAAATCGAAATCAAAAGACCGATAAATCCCCCGATCTCTATTCCAAAATAATAGCTTAGCCCCGCCCCGACTAGCGTCCCGAAGGATAGGATTACGTCTAGTAGGGAATCTTTGCTAATAGCCTTTAGACTACTAGAGTCGACCTTCTCTCCTACGCGTCCGACGTAGCGACCTAGTAAGAGCTTTGCGACTACCGCTAACCCAATCGCAACCAGCGCAGCAACCGAGAACTCGGTATGCTCCGGCCGTAGGATTTTTTCGAATGCCTCATGTCCCGCCAAAGTCCCTGCTATCAAGACCATCGCCGCAATCACGATTGTTGTAAAATATTCAACACGTTCATATTTTCGCGACAGTTTCGCGCCGATGATGGTTACGACTAGGGAAATTGAGTCGGTCAAGTTGTTCAGCCCGTCGAGTACTACCGCAATCGAGCTTGAAACTAGTCCGATAAAAATCTTTATCCCGACTAAAATTAGATTTATAAAAATAGCGATACAAGAGGTCCGGATGATAATTTCTGCACGTGTTTTTTTACGCCCAACCATAGAACAATTATAACACATTGTGCTATAATAATATGAGATGAATAGTCAAGTCGTTGATCAGGAGCTCCCAAAGAACGCGCCCAAAAAGCGCAGAAGCTCGAAGTTTAAGTCGGTCGTCGCGATTGCGAATTCTCGCCTCTCGATAAAAGTCGCGGCGGTAATTTTAAGTTCTTCGACGCTCGTTTCCGCCCTCCTCGGTATCTTCCGCGACCGCCTCTTAAACTCTTACTATCTTGATACCTACCCGACCGGTATCGACGCCTATACCGCCGCGTTTACTATCCCCGACTTTATGTTCTTTATTTTAACCTCCGGCGCGCTCGCGGTCTCGTTTATCCCGGTTTTCAACGAGCGCCTCGTCAAGGGCAACAAAAAATCCGCCTGGGAGCTTTCGAGTAGCCTAATTAACCTTTTCGCTCTGATTACTTTTGTCGCCAGTATCTTGATGATGGTTTTTGCCGAACCGCTCGTCCGCTATGTTGTCGGCCCGGGTCTCGACGAGCCGGGGACGATTCTCGCGATTAACATGATGCGCGTTATCGCGATTAACCCGTTCTTGATGTCTATCGCGACCGTCCTCGCCTCGATTCAACAGGCGGTCGGGCGCTTCGTCTTTTACGCGCTCGCCCCGGCGGTCTACAATATCGGGATTTTGATTGGTATTACCTGGTTTACCGGCGGTATCAATATCTTCGGTGTCCAGCTTTTCGGCGGCGGTATTATGGGTGTCGCGCTCGGCGTCGTCTTTGGCGCCGTCCTCCAAGTTATTATTTCGCTCGTCGGCTTGATTGGCCTCGGCTTCGACTACCGCTTCAAAATCTACTGGAAAAACCATGGTTTCAAGAGCGTCTTAAAGCTTCTTCCCGCCCGCTCGCTCGACCAGGGAATCGACTACGTTAACGGTATCGTCAATACCAACCTCTCCTCGCGGATGGGCGCGGGTGCGCTCCGGAGCTACCAACAGGCCTCCTCGCTCCACCAAATGCCGGTTAACTTAATCGGCGTCGCTCTCTCGACCGCCTATTTTCCCCAGCTGACCGAGGAAATCGTCAAGGGGGAAGAGTCGAAGTTTTACGCGACCTTTCGTCGCGCTCTACGGATGATTATCTGGATTTCGCTCCCCGTCGCGACGATCGCCTATTTCGCGCGCGGCTACGTCGTTTCGTTTATTACAAACGGCGGCGACCCGCTTATTGCGAGCGTCCTCGGGACGCTTATCCTCGCGATTTTTGCTCGCTCGGTTTTCCATATCGCCTCGCGCGGCTTCTACGCTCGCCAGGATACTAGGACTCCCTTTATCGTTTCGATTATTGCGGTCGGCCTCTCGACCGTCCTCGCCGTCCTCTTTTCGATTTGGGGCTTTGGCCCGGACGGTCTCGGCTGGGCCCAGTCTATCGGCGCCGTACTCGAAATTATTATTCTCCTCGGCTTGCTCCATTTTAAGTCCAGCCATCAGCTCTTCAACCGCGAGTTCTGGGTCGCCTTCGCCAAAATGCTCTTCGCGGCGACAATTACTGGTTGCGTCGCTTATAGCTTCGTCAAGTTCTTCCCGCTTCGCTCGACCGACGACTCCGTCTTTATTACCGTCCCGAAGTTCGTACTTATTTCGCTCGTCTCGTTTATCGCCTATGTCGTCTCCTGTTCTTTCCTAAATCTTCCCGAGGCCAAGCCGATTTTAGCCAAATTGAAAAAAATTCTTTTCAAAAATGTCTAAAAACTCTTGCTTTTTATAAACATAAGTACTATAATAGAGACATATCGAAGGTCATATTATTAAAGGACATTTTTAAGATGATTAAACTAAAACAAAAACTTAGGGTGATAAAATATCTGCCCGTTGCTTTAGTGGCAGTCTTTCTGGGCTTCTTAGCCTACAATTGTCTTTTCCCTCCCGCTTCTACCGAAGCCGCTACGGCTACCGCGAGCTTATCTGCCAAGGTTGAGCCGGTAATTGAATTAGCCCTCGATACTTCCTCTCTCGCCCTTTCCTATAATGGTGAAACGGAGATTACTCCGACTTCCGGCGGCGTGACCGCTACCGGGACCGTAAACGTCTACGTCTCGACCAACAATACGACTGGCTATACTCTTAGAGCCTATACTAGCGACTCGACGACCAGTATGACCCATAGCAACGCTAATGTTTCGACCTCGATTGCCGCGACCGGCGGGAATACTTCTACTCTCGAAGCTAATAAATGGGGCTTTAGACGAGGCAATGAAACTACCTGGTATCCAATTGGCGCAAGCTCTACTGGTACTGCCGGGCTAATTACCGAAAATGGCTCTGAGACTGGCCTTTGTACCTCCGACCTCTCGACGAATTACGCTTCTTGCTATAGCGCCGGTACGGCCGAAAAAACGACCATTACCTTTGGCGCAAATTTGACCGACTCTCTCCCGGCCGGGAGCTATACTAACCACGTCGTCTTCTCCGCCATCGCCAACCCCGGCGAAGCCGAAAACTAGGATTCATAAACAAAAATTATGGTCGGGCTTTGCCTGACCTAATTTTAGAGCTAGTTCTTTTGGCGTTGGGACCTTTTCTTTTAAGAAAAGGGCCCACCTCAGAGTGGTCCCCGAGGCAGGAGTTGAACCTGTACGTCCTTGCGGACACTGGCACCTGAAGCCAGCGCGTCTACCAATTCCGCCACTCGGGGATAAGAGTTTGGGGCGCCTAAAGGGAGGCGCCCCGGTTTTGGATTAAGCACTTCCGATGAGGGGATTATTTTAGTATTTGGAAAGTGCCGTTTCGGTTGGCTAAGACTGTTCCGACTCCGGGGACATAGACGATTTGCGAATCTACGCCTTCCGGGAAAGTGACCGAAAAGGTCGTATTCGTCGTCTTGGTCGTAGTAGTCTCCTTGGTCTCTACTTTGTCCGGCTTAACCATCGGCGCACTCGAGTAATAACCCGAGGCTCCCAACGCCTCTTCCGGCAATTCTCCTTTCGGATAGTAGCCGGATGAGATGTGTTTCCCGGACGAAGTATAATATTCTACCGGGACGTAGAAGTAGCCGTCCGTCGTCCAATAGCCATGCGGCTGGCACAGTTGGTAATAATTGTTGCAACAGTTCGCACAACCACAACCGCAAGGACATTTCGTCTCGGCGGAAACGGTCAAGGCGCATAAACAGAGCAACAAAACTGTCAAAAACGGGATAAATCTTCTCTTTTTCATTACTTAATCTCCTTTTAAGGTACTGGTTAGAGAGGGCTCCATCTATGTTAACTTGAATCAAAGGAGGTGTATAACAAACAAGTAACGCGAATGTTACCAGAGCCCCTCTCAGGTTACAACTATAATTATATCATAAATTTTTCTTGTTCGCTAGACTTTACAAAGCTAAAACGATTTGATATAATAGAAATACTTTTTATACTTGTACCAATGGGTATGAAACGCCGGAAGCGCTAGGTCTTATGTGGCGAGCCGGCCAAAAATTAAGAAAAGGAGTTTATGAACGAACAAGAACAAGAAAGACGCGAACGTTTACTAAAAATGAGTGCTGAACGTTTGCCAGATATTAGAAAACGCTTTGAAGAGTCGCAGAAACGCAACTTCAATAGCAATTTTGCGCCGGGCGGGAAAGACGCGAAGTTGGTCGGAAAGAAGAAAAAGACCAAACAGCCAAAGCCGCAGTCTAAGAAGCAAAAGCAGCAGGCCCAGAAGGCCGAAGAGGCGGCCAAGCTCAAGGTCAATCTTTCGGTCTCGACGCGCAAAGGCGAGATGGTTCACCACCAACGGATGTTGTCCCAAGACGTCAACGCCCAGGCGACGCAACATATTATCGGTATCCCGGTCAACAAGTCGAAATACAATGGCTACGACGGTCGACAGGTTACAAACGCGATGCTTAAGAAAGCGCGGCCCGACCCGGAGGCGGTACGGATTATTCCGATGGGCGGAGTCGGGGAGTTTGGGATTGGTAAAAATATGACGATTATCGAGTACAAATCTGAGATGATTGTAATTGATATGGGGGTATTATTTGCCGGAGATGACTACCCGGGAGTAAACTATCTAATCCCTGATATTAAATATTTAACCGACAACCGCGACAAGGTCAAAGCGATTTGCTTTACCCACGCCCACCTTGACCATATCGGAGCTTGTAAACATCTTTTACCTTTCTTCAACCCGACGACCCCGATTTACGGGACGGACTTTACGCTCGGGATGGTTAAGCGCCAGATGTCCGAGCTCGAAGAAATTCCCGAGATGAATTATTGCCCGGTCGACCCGTTCAAACACGAAATTATCAAGGTCTCGGAACATCTTTCGATCGAGTTTATCCACATGCTACACTCTATCCCGGGGAATACGGCGATTGTCGTCCGGACGCCCAACGGAGTAGTTTACGTCTCCGGCGACTGGCGTCACGAAAGCCAGCCGATGGGCAAACAGTCCGACTACGAGCGGATTGACGAGATTGCGAAAAATGAAGGGTTCGACTTGATGATTAACGAGTCGACCAATATCGACTCCCCGGGGCGACATCCTCATACGGAATTCGAGATTGGCGAAAACTTCGGTAAGGTCATGGATTACTACGGCCAGGGGCGGATTATTATCTCTTGCTTCTCGTCCCAGATTACTAGAATCGAGCTGGCGCTCCAAGAGGCGGCGAAGCGTGGGCGGAAAGTCGCATTCTCGGGTTTTTCGATGATCAACAACGTCGAAGTTGCGCTTCGAGCGAAATGCATTAAAGTCCCGAAAGATACGATTATGAAGATGGAAGACATCATCAAACTTCCGGACGACAAGATTACGATTATTTGTACCGGGTCGCAAGGCGAGCTCAACGCCGTACTTAACCGAATGGTAACCGGGGCGCACAAATACATTAAGATCAAGCCGACGGATATGGTCGTCTTCTCGTCCAACCCGATTCCGGGGAACGAGCCCCACGTCGTCTCGACGGTCGACGGGCTGCTGCGCGAGGGGTCGCAAGTTATCCAAAACGGCAAGACCCATCTCAACTCGATCGGCCCGCTCCACCTTTCGGGTCATGCTTACTACGAAGACCACGTCGAGCTAGTCGAGCGAATTCGTCCGCTTAACTATATCCCTTACCACGGCGAGTTTTATATGTTACAACACAACGCCGAGATGGCCGAAAACGTTATTGGGATACCGCACGAGCGAATTATCTTGATGGACGATGGCGACGTTGTAGAATTAACAAAAGATAAACTAATTCGCAAAAATGGGCGAGTCCACGCCGGGAATTTGCTCTACGACGATGCCGACCAACAAGTCCACGAGGCGGTTGTCAAAGATCGGATTCATATCTCGCGCGAGGGAATTTTCGTTATCGTCCTGACGATTAACAAGAAGAGCGGAAGGCTCGTCAAGACGCCGGACATTATCTCGCGAGCGTTTATCTACCTCGACAATTCGGAAGAGCTAATCGGGAAAATCCGCCATTACCTCCGGATGAAAATCGACAAGTCAGCGGCGGTCGACCCGGAAATGAAGATGCTCAAGGACGAAATCAAGGAAGACGTTACGCATATTCTCTTCGACGCGACCGGCCATACGCCGATTGTGATTCCGGTCATCAATAAAGTCTAAAGCGAGAAGCCTACGAGTTAATTTTAATAAAATTAGTCCGTAGGCTTTCTGCTTATGCTATAATAGTATCATGGACGAATCGGAAATCCAGCAAAACCGTCGGAATAATGAAGAGGACTCGACGAGGACGCGGGCGAGAATTCTCGGCTTCCCGTATCTTGATACGCGAAGTTTTGAGCGGGAAATCCCGCTAGTATCCGAACTTCTGTCGGTCGAGCAGATGCACAAGGACTATATTATTCCTCTACAAAAAGGCGGCGGAGCGGAGCATTACCAGTTTATGATTACGACCCAGACCCCGCGCTCGGTTATCCAGGAAATCCGGCGAGATTACGAAGAGCAGGGCGAGCGGACCGATTTCTTCTTGATTTCGAATTCGGCTTACAAAGTTTTTATGCTAAGATACGACCCGCCGGTCGAGACGGTTTATGACGATATTCGGATTGCTAAAGAAGGCGACTCGGAGACGCTCGAGTCGGTCTCCAAGACCCTGAACGAAGTCGGGACGGATAAGGTCTTCGATTTCTTACTAGACCAGGCGGACAAGCTCGGGGCGTCGGATATTCATATTGAAAATATGCGCGATAAAATTCGGATTCGGATGCGCGTCGACGGGATTTTACATCCGGTCGCCGACATCAATAAAGACCGCTACCGGATTTTTATGGGCGAGCTTTCGTCGAGGGCGGGGATTTCGACCGCCGCGACGACGGCTCAATCTGGGCATATGCAAAAAGATATTGAGCAAAACGGGACTTCGCACCTTTTAAATATTCGCGTTGAGACGGTCCCAACGATGTACGGGCAAGACGCGGTTCTCCGACTCTTCAACTTTGACGAGACTTTATTAAACCTCGATTTGCTCGGGCTCTCGAAAGACGAGCGGGCGGAGATTGACGAAGTAATTTCCCACCCGAGGGGGTTAGTCTTGATGGTCGGCCCGACCGGCTCTGGTAAGTCGACGACCTTGTACTCAATATTAAACGCACTCAACTCTACCGACCGGAAAATTATTACGCTTGAAGACCCGATTGAGTATGGAATTACCGGGATTTCGCAGATACCGATTGATACGACCGGGGGCGCGTCGTTCGCGGACGGGCTACGGAGCGTTCTACGTCTCGACCCGGACGTCGTTATGGTTGGGGAGATTCGCGATACCGATACGGCGCGGACGGCGATTCAGGCTTCGATTACGGGCCACTTAGTCCTAAGTTCGTTCCATGCCAACTCGACCGCGGCGGCGTTTTCGCGGATGATTGATATGATTGGCCAGAATCCGATTTTCTCGAGCTCGATTCGACTCGTCATGGCGCAGAGGTTGGTCCGAAAATTGGCCGAAAATAAAGAGATGTATCGACCAGACGACGCGACGCGACGCTATATCGAAAAAGTTTTTGAAGGAGTCCCGGAAAGAGTACTTAGGGACCACGATATCAATCTCGGCGATATTACGCTCTGCCGACCGGTCGTGTCGGAAGAATACCCGTTTGGGTATAAAGGGCGGACGGTAATTATGGAGCAGCTAGTTGTTACGGACGAGATTGCCTCCTTTATTCGTGGCGATATTACTGATATAGATACCAAGACGATCGAAGATACGGCGAAGGCGGCCGGGCTACTGACGCTCGAGCAGAAAGGCGTACTAGCCGCGCTCCGCGGGGAGACCACTCTCGACGAAGTCTCCCGCGTAATTTAACTTCTCGTTAAAATCTTGTAAAAAGTCTTGCAAATCATAACCATTTATCGTATAATGCAACCAAGAAATGATATTATCTAGTATTATATCACTTCTTGGTTGCAGGTTAGGGGCCTCGCTACTTACGGCGAGGTTTCTTGTTGCGAGTTACAACAAGACGAAGGCGAAATGCCCTCAAGATTCTTACATCTAAAAGTGTCATGTTCGTCCTCCTTTCTCCATTGTAAATCCCACGAAAACAGGAAACCCTAGTTTTAACTAGAATGACCAGAATCGGTATTCTCGCAGTTGTTGCCCCACCCGCGGAGCGATACCCATTCTCTACCGACGAGCTAATCAACTCCCGACCCACTCTTAATTCTAAGAGACAGATTAAGCAAAAACAAGCCTTGATTTTCATGAGGCCCTATGGCAAATATCATATCCTACAGAAAAACTCCAGCACTACCTTTTTCATAAGATGCTAGGCCGTTTCACTAACCTTATGGCTAACACTCTCAAACCGCTTGTAAGAAATACAATTCTACAACAGTCAAAATTACAACATTGAAAAAATGAGCATTTTTTGATACAATGATCTTCCGCCGGGCGGCCTCCAGAAGAACTGGCCGGGAGTCCTTTTCAGAACAATAAAGAGATTTCTCCCCGAGAAATTACCAACGCTCGCGGAGTTGAGTCCCGAACTGGAGCGAAGCGGAATTTGGGCGAGACTCCGCCCGAGCGTTGTAATTTCAAAGGGCGAGAAATCTCCCGTTCGGAAAAGGAGCTCTCGGCAGTTCTTCTGGCGGACATCGGACGTAAGCGAAACAGACACATAAACTGAGTTGCTTTAGCCCTTGGCATCTCCATTCGGCGAGTAGCGTTCGCGAACCTTAGATTTGCTTCTTGCTACTGTCAGACTCGCAAACTGAGTTGCTTTAGCCCCTGCCGCATCAGGAAGCTTTTCTCCCAATCTATGCTATAATATTCTTATGATAACCTTTAGCGCAACTAATCCCGAGGGGGGAGACGATACTAAAAATCTTGATTTAAGCTCGGCGAAGCGAGCGGTCGAAGAAATTAGGAGCGACCCGATGGCTGGCTGGCTCCCAGCCCCTATTAACCGAATCGAGCTGGACAAAATTAAAACCCTTGCAAAAAGAGTTAACGACAATTCCGACTACCTCGTTTGTATTGGGATTGGCGGCTCTTATCTTGGGCATAAGGCTATTATCGACGCCCTCGAGCCGACTTCGAAGACGAAAATTCTCTACGCCGGCAACAACTTAAGCCAAAAATCGCTTGATAAAGTCCTAGACGAAATCGAGGGTAAGGATTTTTCGATTAACGTTATCTCTAAATCTGGTACGACCCTCGAGCCTTCGCTTGCCTTTGAGGCCTTAAAGGCTAAGCTAAAAGAGCGATATAAGTACGACGACCGGATAAGAAGCCGCATTTTTGCGACGACCGACGCTCGCCATGGCGCGCTCCATGACGAGGCCGAGGAAATGGGCTACGAGACTTTTATTGTCCCCGATAACATCGGCGGGCGCTACTCCGTCTTGACCGCGGTTGGGCTTTTCCCGCTCGCTGTCGCCGGCGTTAATATTGATGCACTACTTGATGGCGCGAGAAAAGAAAAAGGCGAATTCTTTGAAAACTTCGCCAAAAATTCTAATGTCCCGAGCGAACTCCCGGCGCTTTCCTATGCGACCTTGAGACAAAGATACCATGGAAAGTACCACGACGTCGAGGTTCTCGCCGTTTTTGAGCCCGAGCTCCAGACTTTCGAAGAATGGTGGAAACAACTTTTCGGCGAGTCGGAAGGGAAAGGCGGCAAAGGTATTTTCCCGGCGAGCGTCGTCTATACGACCGACCTTCATTCTCTCGGCCAGTATCTCCAGGACGGCCGGCGCAATATTATGGAAACTTTCCTAAAATTCCCGCTCGAGGGCTATAATGAAATTGCTGAAAAAGCTACAATCGCCGCACACAAGACCGGCAAGATTCCGGTCTTCGAAATCGAGGTCAAAAATCTCGACGCCGAAAATCTCGGCCGGCTGATTTATTTCTTTGAACTTGCTTGTGCTGTCTCGGCGAAAATCCAGGGCGCAAATCCTTTCGACCAGCCCGGCGTCGAACTTTATAAACAAAATATCAAAAGTATGCTATAATTATAAGCATAAAAGGAGTGGGAATGAAATTAGAATATCAAGGACCGGTTGTACTTGCAATTCTCGACGGCGTCGGCTTGCGTCGCGAGCTTGTCGGTAACGCCGTCAAACTTGCGCATACCGAATTTTTGAACTATGCTGTTAAAAAATATCCTTCTATGGGTCTCCTTGCCTCGGGCGAAGCGGTTGGAGTCTTAAAGGGCGACATGGGCAATTCCGAAGTTGGCCACAACGCTATCGGCTCGGGCCAAATCATTAAACAGGGCATCGCGCGCGTTGAAGAGGCGTTTGAGACCGGCGCAATTTGGCAATCCGAAGCTTGGCGAGGCCTCCTCGATCGTTTCCACGAAAATCCCGATTTGACGCTCCATCTCTCTGGTATCTTCTCCGACGGCAAGGTTCATTCTTCTATTGACCATTTGAAGCGCCTCGTCGAAAGGGCCTACTCCGAAGGTATCCGCCACGTCCGCGTCCACGCCGTCCTCGACGGCCGCGACGTTCCGCCTCGTTCGGCGGAGGTTTACGTTCGCGAATTTGAAGATTTTATTAAAGCTCTTGAGAAGGGCTCGTTGAACCAAGCCCCGCTCGACTATAAAATTGCCTCCGGTGGCGGCCGGATGGTCTACGTCGCGGATCGCTACGAGAGCGACTGGGAGATTGTCAAGCGCGGCTGGGACGCTATCGTTTGGGGTAAAGCCGAAAAAACTTTCCTCTCTGCTAGCGAGGCGATTGACGCCCTCCGCGCCGAAGACCCCGAGGTCCAGGACCAATATCTCCCGCCGTTTGTCATCGTTGACGGGAATGGCGAGCCGATCGGCCGGGTCAAGGACGGCGACGCCTTTATCTATATTGACTTCCGCGCCGACCGCGCGATCGAGATTGCCCAAGCTTTTACCTACGACGACTTCCCCTATTTCGACCGCGGGACGGTCGGCAACGTCCGCCCGAACGTCTACTTTGTCGGCATGACCGAGTACAATTCCGATACTCATGTCCCGGAGCATCGTCTCGTTGAGCCGCTCGAGTTTAAAGATTCTCTCCATGCCTTTCTTGGCTCGAAAAATCTTTCGGAGCTCGCGATTTCTGAAACGGTTAAATTTGGTCATGTAACTTACTACTTTAATGGCAATAGTTATGAAAAAGCTCCCGGCGAGGTCCATCTCGAGATTCCGTCCGATACCGCGCCGTTTAATACTCGGCCTTGGATGAAGTCGGCCGAGATTACCGACAAGGTTCTCGAAGAAGCTCCGAATTATCGGTTTATTCGCCTTAACTATCCCGGCGGCGATATGGTCGGACATTTCGCTGAGCTTGAGCCGACAATCGTCGCTCTCGAAGCTATTGATCTCCAACTCGCCCGTCTCGCCAAGAAAGTCGACGAGCTTGGCGGCGTCCTCTTGATTACCGCGGACCATGGCAACGCCGAAGAGCTGACCGACGAAAACGGCGTCGCCAAAACTTCCCATTCGACTAGCCCTGTACCGTTTATTATTTACGACAATACCGACAACGCGAAGAAGTACCAGCTCGCCAAGGTCGAGAACGCCGGCCTTGCCAACCTCGCCGCGACTCTCGCCCTCTTTCTCGGCCAGGAAGATTATCCGACCTCTTGGCATGAGCCGCTCATTAAAGGGGTCTAGCCAAAACGTTGCTAAAATGATATTATATCGGTATGGAAAAGATTACGAAGGCGATTATACCTGTTGCCGGCTGGGGCACTAGGCGTTTGCCGATTACCAAGATTATTGAAAAATCAATGTTACCAGTCGGGAACCGTCCGCTCGTGGACTACTCTGTCCAGGAGTTGGTTAAAGCTGGCGTCAAAGATATTTATATGATTGTTTCGAACGTCGAGCCTTGCCAGGTCCGCGCCTATTATGGCGACAACCTCGCGCTCAACCTCTACTTGAAGGAACGCGGTAAGGAAGATCGCCTCGAAAAGGCCAAGACTATCCCGGATGATGTCCATATCCACTACCTCGCCCAAGACCCGTCTCAGAAATACGGGACCGCTATTCCGGTCGCGATGGCGATTGAGGAGTATAATTTGGACGAGCCGACGTTCGTCTTTATGGGCGACGACTTTATCTGGAATCCAAACGGCGAGTCGAGCGCCGAGTCGCTCCTAAAGGCGGTTAAGTCTCCGTCCGAGTCCGCCCTCGTGGGGATTACTTCGCCGTACGAAGCGCTCTTGAATGGCGGCGCTCTGACGATTGAGGACGAAAAGATTACCAAGATTACCGAAAAGCCTGCCCCGGAGCAAGTGACCGGTATCGCGAGCGTTAGTAAATATATTATCTCGCCGGATTTGATGAAAGAGATTGTCGAGTACGTCCATGCTAACGATTTCGGCCCGCTCGACCAGGAGTATATGATTACCGACCCGTTTGATAGTTATATCGAGAAGGGCGGGATTCTCCGCGCGGCCCAGACCGACGGCCAGTATCTCGACGGCGGAACCCTCGAAGGCTGGGTCCACGCCAACAACGTCGTCTGCGGCGGGAAATAAATCAAAACCTCGCTCTCAAGCGAGGTTTTTGGTGCGGCTAAATCCTTGCCAAAAATACCCATCTCGTGATATAATAATACTAGATCTTGATTTTAAGAGTTTAAGATTTGATAAATATTATTAACCCGCGGATGCAAGGAAAGTACCCGCACAGAAAGGCACATTATGGAAATTATAGGAATAATTGTAGCCGCCGTAGTAGGACTGGGCGTCGGCGCCGGTTCGATTTTTGCGTACAACAAGAAAAATGAAAACGGCGGTAAAAACAAAGCCGACGATATTATTAGCAAGGCCAAGCGCGAGGCTGGCGATATTGTTCTCGAGGCGAAGAAACAAGCGACCAAGGCCCAAGAGGACTTGAGTAGAGAAGAAAGCGACCGTCGTCGCGAGTGGAAAGCGAACGAAAATCGTCTCGCCGAGCGCGAAGCGACCCTCGATAGTAAACTCGATCAGCTCGAGAAGAAACAAGAAAAGTTGAACCGCGACGAGAAGGAAATCGAGAGCCTAAAGCAGGAAATTAAGGATATCCGTACCAAGCAACATGAAAAGCTCGAGAAAATCGCCGGTCTCTCGAAGGACGAGGCGAAAGAAAAGCTGATGAAAATGACCGAAAACGACATCAAGCAAGATCTCGCCGGCCTCGTCGCCAAGGAGCAGAAGGAAATTAAACACGATATCGACGAGACCGCCCAAGCGCTACTCTTGACCGCGATGGAGCGGATGTCCTCCGAGGTAACTGCGGATCGGACTGTTACCGCCTTGAAGCTCCCGGATGACGATATTAAGGGTCGCATTATCGGTAAAGAGGGTAGAAATATCCAAGCGCTCCAGCGCGCGACCGGCGTCGATATTATGGTCGACGATACTCCGGGGATGGTCGTTCTTTCGAGCTTCGACCCGATTCGTCGCCAAGTCGCCCGTTACGCCCTCGAGCGTTTAATGAAAGATGGCCGGATTAACCCGGCGAGTATTGAAGATGCAGTAGCTAAAGCCGAAAAGGAAATCGAAAAGGAAGTCGTCCGCGCTGGCGAAGACGCCGTTCGCGAGGTTGGCCTCGTCGGGATTCCGCGCGAGCTAGTTCATCTCCTCGGCGAGCTCAAGTTCCGTACGAGCTACGGCCAAAACGTCCTTCTCCACTCGATTGAGATGGCCCATATGGCCGGCATGATTGCCGAGGAAATCGGCGCCGACAAGAGGATTGCCAAGACTGCGACTTTGATGCATGATATCGGCAAGGCTGTTACCCATAAAATCGAAGGCAAACACGCCGACATCGGCGCTGAGCTCGCCAAGAAATACGGTATGCCGGACGAAGTTGTCCACGCTATCGCCGCCCACCACGACGACATCGAGGCGACGACCCCTGAGGCCGTTATCGTCAAGATTTGCGACGCTATTTCCGCCGCTCGCCCGGGCGCGCGAAATATCTCCGCCGAAAACTTCGCCGAGCGGATGCGTGACCTCGAGAATATCGCGACGAGTTTCCCCGGTATCGACAAGGCTTATGCTATCTCCGCTGGCCGCGAAATTCGCGTCATTGTCGAGCCGAAGCAAATCGACGATTTGACCGCCCTGAAGCTCGCCCGCGACATCGCTAACAAGATCGAAGCGACGATGTCTTACCCTGGGACTATCAAGGTCAACGTCATCCGCGAGACCCGCGCCATCGAATACGCGAAATAGCCCTAGAAAAACCTCGGTGTCTGTGATATAATTTCAGATACCGGGGCTTGGCGCAGTTGGTAGCGCGCTGCTTTTGGGAAGCAGAGGTCAGCAGTTCAAGACTGCTAGCCCCGACCAAAAACTTCCTGCGGAAGTTTTTGGAAAGGCAAACTCGTGCGCGAATGCGCACGAGGCAAACTTACCAGAGTAAAAAAATGAAGAGCTTGCTCTTCTATTTTTGTTTTTGGCGAATTTTCAAGAAAGTAGCGTGTAGCTACTTTCTCCGAGCGCCCGAGACTGGTCTGGTTGCTTGCAACCAGACCAAGACGTCTCGTGCGCGAATGCGCACGAGGCAAACTTACCAGTACTTCGGTCAGTCTGTCCGTTGCATCGCCGCTCCCTAAAATCCCCAACTTGTGATACAATATATATAATGGAACAGCCCAAAAAACAACTCAGCGAGGCCGAGCTAAAGCGCCTAATCGCGCTCGACCGGGCGCGGGTCGAGGAAAACCTTGCGCGAAACAAGGCCTCTGGCCGGAAAATCGGCGCGGTAATTGCGATTGCAATTGCGCTTGTCGCCGCTATTACGATTTTCGTCGTCGTCGCGACCAACTCGCGCAAATAGCCGCAGCTAGCCACGACCAACTCGCGCAAGTAGCCACGTCAAACATAAACCCCGGCGACCGCCAATCTACCGCCAAACCCCGGCCGATGTGGTATAATTATTCTAATGGAATTTACTACGCTTACCGAAACCGAATTCAAAAAATTCGCCGAAAAACACCCTCAGTTTTCCTTTTTCCAAACCCCGGCCCTCGCCGCGTATCGCGAGAAGCGCGGTTGGCGGAAGTACTATGTCGGGCTAAAAAACCAAAATAAAATCCTCGCCGCGACTATGATGCTCTCGAAGCCCGCCGCTTTCAAGAAAAAAGTCTTCTACGCCCCCCGCGGCCCGCTGATTGACTATGAAGACGAAAAGCTCCTCAAAATCTTCTTTACGAGCCTTAAGCAATATATCAAGAGCCAGGGCGGCTACGTTTTCCGCTTCGATCCCTATTTCGAATACCGGGAGCGCGACCTCGACGGCAAGATCGTCGAGCAGGGCTTTGACCACCAAGCCGCTATCGATAATCTTAAAAAACTCGGCATCAAAATCGACCCCCATCCCGACCAGATTAAATGGCTCTTTGCCCTCGACCTCGATCGACCTCCCGAGGAGCTCAAAAAATCTTTCCGCCAAAATACTAGAAACTTGATTAACCGTACCTTAAGGTCTGAAATTAAAATCCGCGAATTAAAACGCGATGAGCTAAAAGATTTCTATAAAATGTGTAGCCGGACCGCCGAGCGCAAAGGTTTTCAAAAAGACAACAAGCCTCTGGATTACTACGAAGATTTTTACGACCTCTTCGGAAAAGACGTTAAGTTCCTCATGGCCGAATTAAGGGACGGCAAAGAAACTAAACAGCTCTCTTGCGGGATGTTTTTGCTTTCCGGAAAGAGGGAAATTATCTATCTCATCGCCGGCAACGCTGAAGAATACCTCGACCAAAACGCCCAGTATCTTATTCAATGGGAAATTATCAACTACGCCTACAAAAACGGCTACAAGCGCTACAACTTCTACGGTATCTCCGGAAACTTCGACAAGACCGACCCCGCTTACGGAATGTACCGCTTTAAGAAAGGTTTCGGTGGCTACGTCATAGAGCTTATCGGCGGTTTCGAAATGCCGGTAACGAAGCTGTATTATTTACATAAATTAAAGGAGAAATTATGAGAAGTTATATTCCAAAAGACGCTCGGCTTATCCCCGAAAATGCCACTAAAGTCTACGACGGTAAAATTTTCAAGGTCTACGAGTGGCCTCAAAAAATGTTCGACGGCCGAATCGAGACTTTTGAGATGCTCAGACGCGAAGATACCGTTGTAATTTTTGCAATAAAAGACGACAAACTCGTCATCGAACGACAGCGCCAGCCGGATACCGACTGGTTCTACAGCTTCCCCGGCGGCCGCCATGAAAACGAGGAGGAGACCGAGCTTGAGGCCGCCAAAAGAGAGTTAAAAGAGGAAACCGGCCTTTCCTTCAAAAACTGGAAACTAATTTCCGCCGAACAGAGGGAGTCCAAGGAAGACCGAATTATTTATACTTTCGTCGCGACCGATTTTGAATCCGAAACCGAACAGTCTCTTGACCAGGGCGGCGAAGAAATCGAGGTCCTAGAAGTTACGCTCGAGGAGCTTAAGGCTATGAAAGGTCGCCCGGACGCTAAACATCTCCATCTCGAGCGATTTGACGAGATTAATTCCATAAAAGATTTACAAAATCTTCCGAGCTTGGTATAATAAGCTTATGGATAAAGAGTTAAACAACATTGCAGATGATATTATTAAAGATAGTTTTGGTTCTGCCGCGCCCTCCGAGACCTCGAGAGTAGCCCCGCCGAGCCAGACCCCGAGTTCGACCCCGAGTCCGACCCCGAGTATGAGCTCGGCTCGACCCGCCCCGACCGCGAGCCAAGACCCCTTTGCGTCTTCTCGTCCGGCGACTCCGCGCGAGACCTTTACCGCCGAAGTTCCGACCGCCGAGCCGACTCCGCGCCCGACCGCGCCGCGCCCGGCTACGATGCCGACTATGAACAAGGCAAATGAATATTCTCGCATCAAAGAACAGATGTCGGCCGCTCGCGAGGCGAGTAATCTCCCCGACCCGAGTAGTATTCCGGCCGAGACGAATATGCCGAAACATGGCCTCAATAAAGCCATTATTCTCTTGATTATCTTAATACCGATTATTATTGTTACGGCCGGAGTCCTTATCGCTCTCTTTGCCCAGCCTAGTGCCTCCGACGCCAACAATTCCGAAAATACCGCCCAGCCCCAGTATGTCGACCCGCGCCAGACCGCTACCGTAATCGACCTTTCGACGTTTGAAACCGAGATTCAAATTACCGAGGCGAGCCATTATATCTTAACCGGTACTACGACTTTCCCGGTTAAAATCAACGCCCCGGGCGGAGTGACGCTTTAT
Organism: Candidatus Saccharimonadota bacterium; assembly: GCA_017460045.1. Lineage (GTDB taxonomy): Bacteria > Patescibacteriota > Saccharimonadia > Saccharimonadales > Saccharimonadaceae > Nanosyncoccus. Next base: position 16,661 of record JAFUBU010000056.1, on the reverse strand, counting down.
CTCGACAACGTTTCGATTACTGCGACCGGCGCTTCCGCTATTTCCAACTTCTCCGAGAATAAACTTACGCTCGTCCTCGACGACGATACCGAAAATACCCTCGCCGTTACCGCCCCGGAGACCTTTACTTCGATTTATTCCGAGGGCGACTTAACTATCGACGGCGGGACCGGTATTTTGAACGTCTCCGGTATTAAAATCGCCGAGGGGAAACACTACGACGTTACCGGTAACGGTATCAACGACACTAAAGGTATCATCATCGAGGCTAAGACCGAGACCAAGGCCGAAGGCGAAGCTACCGAGACGCCGGCCGACGCTCCTCAAGCCGAGCCTGCCGCCGAGCCGGCTCCGACTGAGCCGAATTCTACCGAGGGCCAGCCTACCGAGCCGGTCGAGCCGACCGCCCCGGTCGAGCCCGCCGAAAACTAGATTTTGTGATATAATAACCCTATGAGTCCCCCAACTTCTCGGAAAAAAGCCGTAGACCAGCCAGTTTTTCAGGGTCTATCGAGCGAAGAGGTTGCCGAGCGGATTAAAGCCGGCCAGGCTAATACCCCGGTCAAGGCCCCGTTTAAGTCGACCGGCCAGATTATTCGCGACAATACTTTTACCTACTTCAACGCGGTTTTCGTCGTCCTCGCGATTATCTTGTTTAGCGTCGGAGCCTACCGTAGCATGACCTTTATCCCGGTCATCGTCCTCAATACCTTAATCGGTATCGTCCAAGAGCTTCGTGCTAAAAAAGTCCTTGAAGATTTGACTATTACTTCCGCTCGCGACGCTACGGTCATCCGCGACGGTAAAAAACAGAGTGCCTCCGTCAACGATCTCGTCCTGGACGATATTGTTATTTTTACAGCGGGGAATCAAATTCCTGCCGACGCTACTATCGAAGCTGGCGAAGTCTCGGTTAACGAATCGCTCTTGACTGGCGAGGCCGACGAGGTCCAAAAGCAAAAAGGCGGCGAGCTCCTCTCGGGTTCATTTATCGTCTCTGGCGAATGTACCGCGAAATTGACTAAAGTCGGTGCCGACTCCTATGCTTCGAAATTGACCCTCCAAGCTAAGGCCATCAAGACCGGCGAGCAGTCCGAAATTATTCGAAGCCTTAATAAGCTCGTTAAAATCGCCGGTATTGCGATTATTCCGATTGGCCTCCTCCTCTTTTCTCGCCGCTTCTTCCTGGTCGGCGACGACCTTCTGTCCTCAGTCCAAGGCGCTGCCGCCGCCGTTATTGGAATGATTCCGGAAGGACTCTTCCTCCTTTCTTCGGTCGCTCTTGCGATTTCCGCGATGCGCCTCGCGCGCAATAAGGTCCTAATTCACGAAATGAAATGCATCGAAACTCTCGCTCGCGTTGACGTCCTCTGCGTCGACAAGACCGGGACTATTACTAGTCCCGATATGTCCGTCTCCGACGTCATTTATCTAAAAGACGACGCCTTGCCGGAGTTGGACTGTCTCGTTTCTTCGCTTTCCGCCGATACGACGACTATGTCTGCCCTAAAAACCTATTTCAAAAAATCCAAATTAAAAGCCGACCAAATTTTTGGCTTCTCCTCCGAATATAAATATAGCGCCGCCGTTATTGGAGGCCAAAGTTTCGTCCTTGGCGCTCCCGAGTTTGTCCTACGCGAAGAATTCGAAAAATACCGCCAGGAAATCGAAAAATATACTCGCAAAGGTTTCCGCGTTCTCGTCTTCGCCAAGTATGCCGGCAAGTTGGACGGCAAGGCTTTGTCCAAAAAGGCTACGCCGCTCGCGATTATTACGCTTGAAAATCCGGTTCGCGAAAACGCGCCCGCGACTTTTCGTTATTTTGCCGACCAAGGCGTTGAGATTAAAGTCATCTCTGGCGACAATCCTCTAACCGTTTCCGAAGTCGCCAAGTCTGCCGGGATTAAAAACGCCGGGAAATATATCGACGCTCGTCGCCTCGAAACCGACCAAGATTACCAGACCGCCGTCGAGACGTATACCGTTTTCGGTCGCGTCCTTCCGGAGCAAAAGCGAAAGCTCGTCAAGGCTCTCCAGTCTCAAAAACATACCGTCGCCATGACCGGCGACGGCGTCAACGACGTTCTCGCCCTCAAGGACGCCGACTGCTCGATTGCGATGGCCTCCGGCTCCGACGCCGCCGTCGACGCCGCCCAGCTCGTTCTTCTTGAATCCGATTTCTCCAAGATGCCTGGTGTCGTCAAAGAAGGCCGTCGCGTCGTCAACAACCTCGAGCGCTCCGGCTCGCTCTTTATCGTCAAAAATATCTTCTCCTTTACCGCCGCCGTCTTTGCGATTATTCTCGGCTTCCGCTACCCGCTCCTCCCGGCGCAGGTCTCGATGGTAACGATGTGGGTAATTGGCGTCCCGTCGTTCTTCCTCTCCCAGATGCCGAACCACGATCTAATTCGCGGCCGCTTCATTACCAACATCTTGAGCAAGGCTATCCCTGGCGGCCTCGCCAACGTCTCGGTCGTTCTTTTGACCTACCTCGCTTGTAAAATTTTCAACGTCCCGGACGACCAGGTTTCTACCGCTTGTACCCTCTCCTTCGCTATCGTTGGGATGATTTACCTCTATATCGTTTGCCGCCCGCTCAATCTCTACCGCGGCGTCGTTTGGGGAGCGAGCCTCGCCGGCCTCGTCTTCTGTTTTACGATTTTACGCTGGTTCTTCGAGCTCGTCGCCGACCCTTCGTACCTCGTAATTTTAATCCCTGCCGTCGTCGGCTTGATTACCCCCTTGATGTTAAAGCTTTTCCAGTATATGAGCGACCGCTTCTTTCGGGCTAAAATCCCCTTGTAAAAATATTCATCTCGTGATATAATTTTAGTATGAAAAAACAGCAGAGTTATCAGGAGGCTATTGGCTCCGTTATTGCGCGTATGCGCCTAGAAAAAGGCTTGACCCAGAGCGAGCTTGCCGAGGCTATCGGTACGTCCCAGTCCGCAATCCATCGTATCGAGAAGGGCGGCCAAAATATCTCTCTCGAGATGGTCAGCAAACTTTCGAGCTTTTTCGGCTCGCCGATTTTGTCGATTAATACCTCTACGACCCAGTCTCTCCGCATCAACGGCGGCAAAGAACTCTCCGGCGAAATTACGACTTATACCTCGAAAAATGCCGCGGTCGGTCTTCTCTGCGCCTCGCTTGTCAACTCCGGCAAAACGACTTTTCATCATCTTGCGCGTATCGAGGAAGTCTTCCGTATCGTCGAAGTCCTCGAGAGCATCGGCGTTAAGTGCCACTGGATTAACCGCAAGCGCGACCTCGAAATTATACCACCACGCGAATTGAAGCTCGACGAAATGAATATCGACGCCGCTCGGAAAACTCGCTCGGTTATTATGTTTATGGGCCCGCTACTCCATGCTTACGAAAAGTTCCGTCTCCCCTATGCCGGCGGTTGTTCGCTTGGGACGCGGACGGTCGAGCCCCATCTCAAGGCTCTCGATTCTTTCGGCCTCAACGTCGACGCCGAGAAAAATAGCGGTTTTTATGAAATTACCGTCAAGAAACTTCAAGGCCGTCCGGACCGTCGGATTGTTCTGACCGAGCGCGGCGATACCGTAACTGAAAATATCTTGATGGCCGCTGCTCGCTATCCCGGGAAGACGATTATCGTCGGCGCTTCGCCGAACTATATGGTCCAAGACGTTTGCTTCTATCTGAGAAAGCTTGGCGTAAAGATTTCCGGTATTGGTACGACGACCCTCAAGGTCGAGGGCAAGGAAGAAATCGATACCGACGTCGACTATTCGCCGTCCGAAGACCCGATTGAGGCGATGTCGTTTATTGCCGCCGCCCTCGCGACCCGTTCCGAGATTACAATTACGCGCGCGCCGATTGAGTTCTTGGAATACGAACTTGAGGTATTAAAGGATATGCACGCGAAAATCGAAGTCTCGCCGGAATACCTTTCGCATAATGGCTATACTCGCCTCGTTGATTTAACCGTCAAGAAATCCGACCTCGTCGCGCCGGTCGATAAAATCCACCCTCTCCCGTTCCCGGGTCTTAATATCGACAACCTCCCTTTCTTCTCCGTTATTGCCGCGACCGCCGAGGGTCGAACCTTGATCCACGATTGGGTTTTTGAAAACCGGGCCGTCTATACGACTGAGCTGAGCAACTTAAACGCTAAAGTCGAACTCCTCGACGCCCACCGCGTCTATATCGAGGGTCCGACCAACTGGCGCCCCGCCGAGCTCGTCGCGCCTCCGGCTCTTCGCCCGAGCGTCGTAATCTTAATCGCGATGCTTGCCGCTCCCGGGACCTCCGTCCTCCGCAACGTCTACCCGATCAACCGCGGCTACCAAGATTTCGCCGCCAGGTTGCGCCATCTCGGTGCAGATGTCCACCCATTAACAGGGATTTGATAGAGAAGGCGAGAATAAACACTTTTTGTCGACATTTCCACCTGCGAACGAGAAAATGTATATTCCTGACGACCCCGACGGGTTCGCCCGAAGGGCGGTTCCGCCGGCGGTCCAGCGTATGACATTTTTGAGTGAGACTGGGGCGACAAAAAGTATTTATTTCGCCTTCTAATACGAATAGTTATAAACTGGCACGTCATCTGGAAATGGGTCATCTTCGTAGTCGTTCGCCCCATACGGATTGTATCCGAGCTCGAGCAAAAATCGCGACGGCTCAGTATAGGCGCGCGAGCCGAATGTAAACCTCGACTTCGCATAGGTCAAAAACAGTTTTTCTTCCGCCCGCGTCATCCCGACGTAGGCGAGCCGCCGCTCCTCCTCTAGCCCGTTTTCGTCCTCGACGCATCTCGCGCTCGGGAATAACCCGTCTTCCATTCCGACGACAAAAACGACCGGAAATTCTAGTCCCTTCGCCGCGTGGAGCGTCATTAGCGTCACCGAATTTTTCGAAGTCTCTTCGTCCGCCGACGACATCAAAGCCGCGTCCGCTAAAAACTCTTCGAGCGACTCGTACGGCGCCGCGTTCGATGCGAGGACCGAGAGGTTTTCGATTCGCTCTTGACCGCTCGGCGTTCCGTCGTCGAGCAACTTCGCAAACTCAAAATAGGAAATCGCTCGATTGATAATTTCGACCGGCGAGGTATTTTCGAGGTCGGTCGTCCGAATGAAGTTCTGTAGCCGCGAAAAAGCGTTGCGCGCTTTCGCCGTCAGCCCTTCCAGAATACTCGTCTCGGTCAGCGGGTTTTCGTTCGCTCGTCCCGCTAGCTCTAGCGCCGAAAGTCGGTCGAGGATTTTCGCCAGGCTCGCCGCTCCAATCCCCAAAAGTACGTTCCCGACGACTCGCTCGAGCGCGACCCTGTCTGCCGGGTTGACTAATACTTTCAAAATCGCGAGGACGTCTTTGACCTCCTTCCGGTCGTAGAAACGTACCCCGCCGACGATTTTATACGGAATTTTCGCCGTAATAAACGCTTTTTCAAATGTGTAAGATTGGGCGTTGGTCCGGTAGAGAATCGCAAAGTCGGAATATTTTCGTTTCATCTCGAGGATTTTCATCGCGACATACCCCGCTTCCTGCGTTTCATCCGCCAAACTCTCGATCTCGACCGGCTCGCCGTCTCCCGCCTCGGTAAAGAGCTCCTTATCGGTCCGCGTCTTATTTTTGGTAATAATTTTCTGCGAGGCCTTCAAAATATTTCCAGTCGAGCGGTAATTCTGCTCGAGCTTGACGACCTTTGCTCCCGGAAAATCTCGCTCGAAGTTCAAAATGTTAGTAAAATCCGCTCCGCGCCAAGAATAAATCGATTGCCAGTCGTCCCCGACGACGCAAATATTTCGCTTCTCATTAACTAACATCCGAATTAGCTCATATTGAATATGGTTAGTGTCCTGGTACTCGTCGACTAAAATATGTTGAAATCGCTTGCGCCACTTTTCGCGTATCGGCTTGTTCTCCCGAAATAGCCGCGCCGTCTCGAGCAATAAATCGTCAAAATCCAGCGCCGAAGCCCGGCGTTTTTCGACTTCGTAGCGCGCATAAATCTTCGCCGCCGCTCGTTGGTTCGGATAGTAACAAGTCGCCTCATAATCCTCCGGACTAAGCCCGGCGTTTTTCGACTGCGAAATAATCGACTGAACCAGCTTCGGCTTAACCGCCTTGTTGTCGATATGTAAATCTTTCATGATGCGTTTAATTAGCGCGAGCTGGTCCTCGGTATCGTAAATTGTAAAATTCGGGTCAAGCCCCGCCGCGGCGTATTCGATATGTAAAATTCGGACGCAAATCCCATGAAACGTCCCCATATAGGGCATAAAATGTCTCGGCGCGGCGACATCTTCGCGAGTATCCGGGTTCAAAATTCGCCACAGACGGTTGCGCATTTCTTTCGCCGCTTTATTGGTAAAAGTAACAGCCAAAATATCTCTAGGCGGTACACCGTGCGCAATCAAATTCGCGATTCGGACGGTCAAGGTCTTGGTCTTACCAGAGCCTGCCCCCGCCAAAATCAGAATCGGACCTTCGAGCGTCTCCGCCGCATCTACTTGCGCCGGATTCAAACCCTTCAAAATCGATTTCGCTCCACTCTTTTCCATTCTTTTATTTTACCACAGTTAAAGAGATTATCAAAATTGGGCTAGGCTTTGCCTGACCCAATTTTAGAACTAGCACTCTTGCTATTCGTCTGCCAATGGAGTATAATTTAACTATGGAATTAACTGAGCGTCAGAAGGAAATTCTTTTCGCAATCATTGAGGAGTATTCCGAGATGGCCGCTCCCGTCGGGAGTGTTACCCTCGCGAAGCTTTTTGACGTTTCGAGCGCGACGATTCGCTCCGAGATGGCTCGGCTCGAGGCCTACGGCTTAATTGCCCAGCCCCATACTTCCTCCGGACGTATCCCGACCGACGCTGGTTACCGACTTTACGTGAATTCGATGACCGAGGAGGTCGACCGCGAAATCGACGAGGAGACCCCCGAGTATTACGAGTCTCCGCTCCAAGTCCGTATTACTACCCCGCCGTCCCTTGAGCGCCCGGTCCATGCTCTCGAGCTTCGCGTCTCGTCCCAGAATCGGGCCGATCTTGCGATTCGCGGCGCCGTCGATTCGCTCGTCGAATTGACCGGAAATCTTGGCCTCGCGACTATCGGCGACCAGCTTTACCTTGCTGGTATTTCGCGCCTCTTTACCCAACCGGAGTTTTCCGACAACAACCGCGTCCAGGCGGTCGCAAAGCTACTTGATAACCTCGAGCCTTGGCTTCGCGAAGCCGCTCCGGGCGACCCGCTCAATATCTTTATTGGTCAGGAAAATCCGATTGGCAAAAGCTCCGGCGTCTCGCTGATTATTAGTAAGTTTCGCTCGCCCTACTCTGATAATAGTTATATCGGCGTCCTCGGCCCGACTCGCCAAAATTACAGTCGCGTCATGTCGCTCGTCCGCCACGCCGGCAATAAATTGGAGGAAATTTTATGAAAAAAGTTCATCAAGACCAAAGTCGACCCGACCCGCGCGACGCTAAAATCGCCGAGCTAACCGCCGATTTACAACGTACTCGCGCCGACTTCGAAAATTATCGCAAACAAATCGACGCCCAAAAGGCGAGCGCTATTAACCTTGCTAGGCTTGATACTGTTCGCAAGATGCTCCCGCTTCTCGACGATCTCGACCGCGCGATTGCTTCGACCCCGGACTTAAAGCCGCTTGAGAAATCGCTCGAAAAGACGACCAAAGAACTTAGCCTCGAAAAAATCGCCGCCCTACCCGGCTCCGAATTCGACCCCGATCTCCACGAAGCCGTCTTGATGGCCGATGGCGACGGCGATAAAGAAGTTATCGACGAAGTCCTCCGCCCCGGCTACCGCTACGCCGGTGACCTTCTCCGCCCCGCCATGGTCAAGGTTAAAACGGTCTAGCCGAATTCAAATAGCAATATCGCATCGCTACTGCAAATTTCGATAACACAATTTTCCCTTCTATGCAAGTAAAAACTTGCAATTTTTCAAAATTTTTGCTACTATAGAAGGGAACTAATAGGAGATGAGCCCATGATCAAAAGACCGCTATACCTAGACAAGCTAGAATCATATATCGATAAACCTTTTATCAAGGTTCTAGCCGGGGTGCGTCGCGCTGGAAAATCTAGCCTCCTTGAGCAGCTAATCGAAGTCCTTAAATCTCGCGGCGTCAAAGCCAACAAAATCGCCTATATCAATTTTGATTCAATCGACTATACCGGTGTTCGTACCAAAAAAGACCTAGTCGAGCTCGAGAAAAATCTCTTGAAACTCGGCGTAAAATATTTCCTATTCGACGAAGTCCAAAACGTCGAACAATGGGACGAGGCGATTAGCGCCCTCTTCGCGGAAAAGGGCGTAGATATTTTTATTACTGGTTCGAATTCCAAAATGCTTTCGAGTGAGCTTTCGACCTTCTTTACTGGACGCTACGTTGATATTCGGGTCTCTACTCTTAATTTCGAGGAGGCGCTCGAGTTTAAGAAGGCCAGAGGCGCTAAAATCGGCGAGCCAAAAGACGAGTTTATGGACTACCTCTCTCGCGGTGGCTTTCCTTCGATCCACCTCACCGACCAGACTCAGGCTCAAGACGACGAGGAAGTCTCCGATATCGTTAATTCCATTATCTACCGCGACCTGGTCGAGCGCAAAGGGATTCGCAATACCGAGCTTTTGAACCGCGTTATTCGCTTTGTTCTAGACAACCTCGGCTCGACGATGTCGGCGAATTCGATTAGCAATTATCTTAAAAATGAGAAACTGACTTTGAGCCAAGAAACTATTTATAAATATCTTAACTGGCTCGAAGAGACGCTCATTATCGAGCGGGTTAGCCGTCTCGACCTCCGTGGCAAAGAACAACTTAAGACTCAAGAAAAATACTACGCTAGCGATATCGCTTTTCTCTACGCGCTTAACGGTCGCAGCGAGACTTATCTTTCTGGCGTACTAGAAAATGTCGTTTACCATGAGCTAATCGCCAAGGGCTATACGGTCGGGATCGGCAAAAACGGCGAGAAGGAAATCGATTTCGTCGCCGAGAAAGACCATAAACGTATCTACCTTCAAGTCGCCGCCCATCTCGACTCGCGTTCTACTTCCGAGCGCGAATTCGGCGCCTTCGACGGAATTGAGGATAATTACCCGAAGTATGTTCTAACTCTAGACGACGATTGGGCCGAGGAGCATCAAGGTATCGAGCAAAAATTCCTCCCAGATTTTCTCCTAAACGACTTAAAATAGTTAAATCGTGATATAATATACGATATGAGTAAAGAGAATCCCATTGTCATTGATTACAACGGCTACGACTATGAAAAGTTCTGGAAAAATTCCGGGCGCGAATATGAGGACGCGGCGGACAAGCTCGCGATTTCTAAACTCCTTCCGAAGGAAATCGACAGTATCGTCGATATCGCCGGCGGCTACGGTCGGCTCGCCCCGATGTACCTAGACCGCGCGAAAAAATCGACCCTCTTCGACTACTCTAAGACCGAGCTAAAACAGGCCAAAGAAATCTACGGCGATCGCTTGAATACTAAGGCTGGCGACGCTTACCATATGCCGTTCAAAGACGGCGAGTTTAGCGCTGCGATTATGGTCCGCGCGACGCACCATTTCGAGGACGTCGAGAAGGTTGTCGCCGAAATCTACCGTATCCTCGAGCCGGGCGGCGTCGCGGTTATTGAGGTCGCCAACAAAAAGACTCTCCCGCGGATGGTCCGCTATTGGCGCGGAAAATCCGACGTAAACCCCTTCGACCTTTCGATCGAAAATCGCAAGGACGTGACCAAAACCGTTTTCTACAATTACCACCCTAAATATATCGAAAACATTTTCAAAAAAGCCGGCTTCAAAATCGAAAAAGTTCGCTCGGTTTCGAATTTCCGCTCCAAGAAGCTCAAGAAAGTTTTCGGTAAAAAGGGACTAATGGCCCTCGAGCGCGGCGCCCAAAAAGCCCTCGCCCCCGTCCGTTTCGCCCCTTCGATTTACTATCGACTCAAGAAATAAGCTCAAGAAATCATATCCGTCCCGAGCTCCCGCGCGTGTTGGCGGTTTAGAGACAAAATATTTTCATATTTCGCTACCAAGTCCTCTCGCCCGAGGTCTCTCGCTACATCGAGCGCCAAATCATATCTCGAGGCGCGATTTAGCGATAGCATCTCAAACGGCGTCGTTGTCGAACCTTGCTCTTCGAATCCATGCGCCCGGACTCGAATTGGGTCGGCGTATTGCGACAAAATATTTTTCAGAGTCTCTGGGTAGCCATGAAAGTTCGCGATAATCGCCGCGTGTTTCCCGAAGTAACGTTCGAACGTTGGAATGTCGAGCCGCGCGGTCGTCGTCCCAATCGCCTTGTACGATAGTGCGGCGATATTTACGACCCGGATTTTTAGCCAGGGCAAATCCTCGTTCAAAATCCGCGCCGCATAAATTACCTCGCGGGTCGTAATGTCTCCCGCCCCGACTAATACATAGTCCGCCGTCTCGTCCTCGCCGCAGTTTGATGCGAACCCGAGAATACTCGCTCCGCCGTTTTCAAGCTGGAATCGCGCGTGGTTTTTATCTATCCATCGCGGCTCGTCGGTCTTATTGAACGTTGTAAGATTTACGACGTTGCAAGACGAGAGCATATAGTCAAAGCTCGCCGTCGCCGCGACGTCGTCGACCGGGAATAGACAATTTACCCTCGCGCTCGGGACGGACAACAAAGTCGAAATCAGCGCCGGCGATTGGTGTGAAAAACCGTTGTGGTCTTGTCGCCAACAAGTACTAGTTGAGAGCAGGTTAACCGCCGGGAACTTCTCCGGCGAGCCGTCCGGCTCTTTTCGCCACGAAGCTTCAGAAACCTGTTTCAGAAACTTCAGATGTTGTAAAATTTGCGACGAAATAATTTGAAAGAACGCTTCGTAGCTCGTCATAAAGCTTCGCTCCTTATTTCCGAGCGTGTGTCCGACCTGCGCCGCAAACAGGGAATTTTCCGACAATAATTCAACGATTCTCCCCCTCTCCGACTCCGGCAAGTCCCAAGTCTGAATCGGCAAACTCCAGGCCCGTTCCGTTATCTCGTATGTCTCGTCGAGTTTATTGCTTGTCGTCTCATCTGGCGAGAAAAGGTAAAGATGTCGGTCGCGCTTCATCTCGCGGGTAATTAGCTCCCCGAATTTCTTGGCCGACGACGCCCGCTCTGCTCCAGGCTCTGCAATCGAATTTGGCTCTGCGTCTAAATATCTCATAGTAAAAATCCTTTCTCCGCGTCGACTAGCTCATTAAATCGGTACGACTTTAGCCATTCTTCCAGCGCCTTTAACTCCTCCGGGTCGTTTTTCGCCTCCGGTAAAGGTATCTGATGCGCAAGATAATTTCCAGCGACTTTCTTACCTTTGACGTATTTCGGCCCGCCGGCGCCTTTTTCGGTTTTCAAAATTAAAAACGGCGGCTTATTAGCATAAGCGTTTTTAGAAATACCATAAGCGTATTCAATTTTAGCACTAGGATTATGAATTTTAGCATAAAAGATTTCGAATAGCCTTAGAGCAAACTCAAACGAACCGAAGTCCTCGTCTGTCATAATTGGGAAGTAGCCAAACCCGCGAATTTGCTCGAATAATTCTCGTTCCGATTTTCGCCCCGAGATTGTCGGCCCGGAAATTTTATAGCTGTTCAAATGTAAAATCGGCAGTACCGCGCCGTTGTGTCGCGAAGTAAATAATTTTACAAAATTTAGAGACGAAAGACAGGTCGCCGTCTCGAACTCGCCGTCGCCGAGGAGAACTGCAATCGTTTTCTCCGGATGACCGAGCGCCGAGCCGTAGGCCGCCCCGAGCGCGTAGCCGAGCTCGCCTCCTTCACAAATTACCCCCGGCGTAAGCGGGCTTGCATGAGACGGGTAGCCGCCGGGCCAAGAAAACTGTCGACAAAGATACGCCAAATTCTCAGAAAAACTTCCGCGTAAGTTCTCGTCCGCTTCTGATAAAACTCCGTCGATAAATAAATTCGCTTGCAAAGCCGGGAAACCATGACCTGGCCCGAGGACAAAGTCCCATTTCTTCCCGCGGGCGTCGAAAAAATACTTCAAATTCGCATAGGCGACGTCGATTCCATGGCAAGTCCCCCAATGCCCCAAGAGCCGTGGCTTTATATCGTCAAAAGAAAGTTCGCGCTCAAGCAGAAAATTATCCTGCAGAAACAACTGCGCTACCGCAAGATAATCCGCCGCGCGAATTCGTTTTGCTACGTAAGTTTTGCCCGACCCGTCCATAATAACCATTATACCATAACTGTGATATAATAAACATATGGATTTATCCGCGGTCGACCAACTCGACGAACAAACTATCCAAATCCCTAAAAACCTACCGGGGAAGTCTTTCTCGACTTTTAAGTCCCGCGCTCCGCTAGTCAAGCGAACGGTTGTCGTCTGCGTCATTATCTGTATCTCTCTCGTCGTCGTCAACGCCGTCGCTAGCGCTTATTTCAACCCCAAGACGTCTGTCGAACGTGAGCTCTCCGCCCTGGCCGAAGAATATTACGAAGACTATCTCTACGAGAGATTAGTCGGCGACCGGACTGGCGACGAGGTTGCCAAAGAGCTTAAAAATTACCGAGAAGTTGGCGTTACTAATACCTACCTTCGCCAACTCCTCCTCTATGATTCTGGCCGGAGAAAAGCCGCGGCCGGCTATTTCGAGAATTGCAATCGCAATGAGACTTACGTTAAATACTACCCCGACCCCCCGTACGGGAAACAAGATTACCATTTTGACATAAAATTAGCCTGCGAGTCGTAAACTGTGATATAATAGTATAAGTTTATGGAGAAAGCTATGAGCGAAAATAAGAGTGGGAAAAAATCTGCGCCAAAGCGTAGTCGCTTTGCGCGCAAAACCAAGAGTAAATCTACCTATACGAGTCTAATGTATAAGTCGAAGGTTAAAAAGGACCAGAAGGCTCGTAAAAAAGCCGAGGACCTAGCGACTCTTCCGAAGACCCCGGTCAAGCGCTTTTTTGCCCATCTCCATCCCAAGCGAGTTTTCCACTATTGGTTCTCCTGGAACGGTTTAAAGAAAATCGGTAAGTTTATCGCCGCTTGTATCCTTCTCGGTATTATTGCCGTCGGCGGCCTCTTCCTCTACTACAAGAAGGACCTCGAGGCGATTCGCCTCGACGAGCTCAAGGTCTCCGAAACCGTCAATACCTACCTCGACCGCAACGGCGAAATCCTCTGGGAAGACCGCGGCGACGGCGACTATCGTCTTGTCGTCGATGGGAGCGAAATCTCGACCTATATGCGCCAAGCGACCGTCGCGATTGAGGACCGTAACTTCTACAACCACAACGGCGTCGATCTCTTCTCGCTCGTCCGCGCGGCCTTCTCGACTCTCTCCGGTAAAAGCGTCCAAGGCGGCTCGACCTTGACGCAACAGCTAATTAAACAGGTCTATTTCTCCGACGAGTCTGGCGACCGCGGCTTGACCGGTATCCCGAGAAAGATTAAGGAAGCTATCCTCGCGCTCGAAGTCGAAAAAATGTACGACAAGGAGCAGATTATTAGCATGTACTTAAACGAGTCTCCTTACGGCGGCCGTCGAAACGGTGTTGAGTCCGCGGCCCAGACTTACTTCGGGAAGTCCGCGAAAGATTTGACCCTCGCCGAGTCTGCTCTTCTCGCCGCTATCCCCCAGAATCCTGCTCTCTTCAACCCTTACAACGAATACGGCCACGAACAGCTTATCTGGCGCCAACAATATACCCTCGACGTAATGGCTGAGCTTGGTTTTATTACCGAGACCCAACGCGATGAGGCCAAGGCTGTCCCGATTCTCGACCAGATTCAGCCGGAACAGGAACAATACAGCAACATGAAAGCCCCTCATTTCGTCCTCGCCGTTAAAAGCTACCTCGAAGATAAATACGGCGTCAAGACCATGCGTTCGGGCGGCTTTACGATTAAGACTACTCTCGATTACCGCGCGCAACAGATGGCCGAACAAGCCGTTGCCGACGGCGCCGCGCTATTTTATACCAACGCCTCGGATAATATTTCCCTTTCCTCGGTCGACGTCGAGACTTCCCAGGTTATCGCTATGGTCGGCTCCGCCGATTGGAACGCTCCGGTCTACGGCCAGGTTAACGCCGCGACTTCTCCGCTCGAGCCGGGCTCCTCGATTAAGCCGATTCTCGACTACGCTCCGCTCTTTATGCAGCGCGCCGATATAAATTACGGCCCGGGTTCGGTCCTTCGCGACGAGAATATCGACTCGCTTTACTGTGCGGGCTATAGCGGCTCCTGCGCCCTCCGCAACGCTTCCGGCGCTTTCTATGGGAATATTACTATCCGTAAATCTCTTGGTAACTCTCTAAACATTCCCGCGGTTAAGGCTCTCTATATTAACGGTATCGACAACTCGCTCGAGATTGCCCACGCCCTCGGCGACGAGCATTATTGTGCCGACAACGAAAACGCCGGCCTTTCGATGGCAATCGGCTCCGGTTGTACCGTTGTTCCGGTCGAGCACGCCAACGCTTACGCTTCGATTGCCCGCGGCGGTGTCGCCAAGCCGCTCGCCTACGTCCTTGAAGTAAAAAATTCCGCCGGCGACATTATCGAACAATGGGAAGATACCGCCGGCGAGCGCGTCGTCGACGAGCAGGTTGCCTATATGATTTCTAATATCCTCTCCGATCCGGACGCTCGCTCGATTACCTTCGGTTCTCAGGCTCGCGACTACGGCTTCTACATGAACGGTATTTGGAGCGCCTCCAAGACCGGTACTACGACTACCGCCGTCTCGACTCAAGCTAAGGATTCCTGGATGGTCTCCTATACGCCGGCTGTCGCGACGGTCGTCTGGAACGGAAACCACGACGGCTCCGCCCTTGGCGCCGCTACCAACTACGTCGTCCGCCGCGTTATCGACTCCTATATGCGTCCGGTCCACTTCGACATTTACGCCCCCGAAGGCCGTTGGACTACCAACCAAGAGCCGGTTCGCCCCGCCGGGATTCAGACTTTGACCGTCGGCGGTACGACCGACATTTGGCCGAGCTGGTACGGTACGAGTAGCTCCGGCGTCTCGACCCGTAATCTTACCTTTAACAAACTCAACAAAAAGCTCGCGACCGATTGTACCCCGGCGAATTTGAAGGTTACGATCGAGGCGACTGTGACGATCGACCCGATGACTAAACAGGAAGTTTGGTACGTCCCGGACGACTACAACCGCGAAGAAAAGGACGATTGTACCGAGGGTTATACCGGACCGAAAGTAACGATTGAGTTAGTTAAAAAGACTACGACCGATAAAGATGGCGACAAAGACGATGATGAGGACGATAAAAAAGAGGAGACTACGACTTCCGGCGTCGTCGGCGCGACCGTAAAAGTGACCGTGACTAAGGGTACAGGGAATCTTAAGAGCTACCAGCTTATCGTCGACGGTAAGGTCGTCAAGAGCGGTAATATTATGTCGACCTCTTTCGACCCTGGCTATACTACGACCGGCTCCGAGAAGATTATCAAAGTCGTCGTTACTGATGAAAATGACTACGAAAACTCCGCCCAGGTCGAAGTTAAATAGACTAAAATCTAAAAATATGATAGAATAGAATAAGTATGGAAGTTGTGATTTTAGCAGTTCTAATTTTAGTATTCCTCGAAACGACCTTTATTCTCGTCGAGCATAGTTTCAAAAACTTCGCTCGCCGGAGCCGCCGTAAGGTTTTTATTGATACCTCGGCTTTGATGGATGGTCGGATTTTGAACGTCGCCAAGACCCACTTCCTCGGCCATGAGCTCGTGATTTCGCGGAGCGTCCTCCGCGAGCTCCAGCTTCTCGCCGACGGCAAGGATAACGACCGCCGAAACCGCGCGCGCTTCGGTCTCGACGTCGCGAGCGAGCTCCAAAACGTCGACGATCTAAAAGTCTCGATTTACCAAGACGCCCTCGGTAAAGGCGACTACGTCGACGACCGCCTAATTGAGCTCGCCAAAAAGACCGACGGCTATATCTGTACGACCGATTATAACTTAAACAAGGTCGCCACGACCGAGGGTGTGACGGTTCTCAATATTAACGAGCTCGCTCTTGTTATGAAAAACCAGTATCTCCCCGGCGAGCGCGTCCGTGTCAAGGTTACTGGGACGGGCAACAACCAGAGCCAGGGTGTCGGCCATCTCCAGGACGGTACGATGGTTATCGTCGAAAACGCCGCTACCCGCGTCAATACCGAAATCGACGTCGATATCTTGCGGTATATCCAGACTTCTGCCGGCCGGATGGTTTTTGCCAAAGTTTCCGCCCACCAAAGCAACAAGAAACCCAAGCGTAAAAAGAAATAATGTGGTATAATATAAGAAGCGCCACGCTAGTCGTCGGCGTTTCATCTCTGTCGCCATCGTTCAACGGATAGGACATATCCCCTCTAAGGATACAATGCTGGTTCGATTCCAGCTGGCGATGCCACAATCCGAATTGAAAGCCGCAGATGCGGCATTTTTCTTATTGCAGAAAAGTGAGGTTTTGCGTAGCAAAACCTCCTTCCAGCTGGCAAATATTATGGCAGATATATGCTATAATATTTATATGAGCAAACTATTCAAACGCACCAAGATTCTAGCAACTATCGGTCCGGCGACCTTCTCGAAGGAGAAAATCGAAGATTTGATTATGGCCGGAGTAAACGGCTGCCGCCTAAACTTTTCG
>JAFUBU010000055.1 GCA_017460045.1 Candidatus Saccharimonadota bacterium | reverse complement strand
TTTTTATCTCCTCTTAAGTCCCAGCTGGTAAAATAGGGGTACAACTAAACAAGGAGCAATTATGAACAAGAAGAAAATTATTGTCACTTCGGCGGTCTTAGCCGCTGCGGCTGGAGTAACCTATGCCGCACTCAACCGCCCAGTTAGCGCTACTGACGGTAGTACTACTAACAGCGCTACCGAGAAAACCAAGAAAAAAGAACTAAGCGAGGAAAAGAAAGCCGAAATCAAGGCTAAATTAGAGGCTATGACCGAGGAGGAAAAGCAGGAGTGGCTCGAAAGTCACAAAAAATCAGGTAAAACTCGTGGCAAAAGAGATGGCAAGCGCCATGAGAAGTCGGAAACATCTTCCGAGCAATAGCTCACAAAGCGACATATAAAAAACCAGAATCGGCTACGAAAATAGCCGATTTTTCGACATTTTTTCGACTTATGAAGCACTTCGCTTCATAACTCAATATTTCGAGCGTAGCTTAAGCATTTTAGCGTAGTAACATAGGGCTATGGCCGAGCCTGGATGGACAGCTAGGTAAACGCCAAACGAAAACTAACTGAAGGAAACCTTATGCTAAAACGCGTCGCAGTTTTTGGTAGCCCGGTCGGCGAGCAGATTATCGGCGATATTATCGAAAGCAATCTCCCGGTTGAGGTTGTTAAGCTCGCGACCGAAAATGAGTGGGAATACCCCGACGGGACCGAGTCGGTTATTCGTGAATGGACCGAAGAAAAACTCGAGCCGTATATCGGCCAGTTCGACGTCATTGTCTTTTGCGAGCCGGAAATGACCTTGTCGAGTATCTGCTTTTTGAACCGACTCTACCCTAGCCAGAAAATCATCGGCTACGGCCAGAGTCTCTCGCGTATCTTAAACGGCGAGCGTCGCGTCCGGGTCTTGCTCCCGCCTATCGTACGGCGGATGACGCGTTACCAGGAAATGAAATGCTCCTGTTTCGATACCGAGGTCTCCGAGGGCGAGTACGAGCTTCGGCCCTCGTCGGGAAGTCCCTCCTTGCCGACTATCGAGCGTTCTCTAGCCGATTTCCCGGGCGGCCTCGTCGTTATCTATACTCCGCGCCTGATTAGCGCCAAGAAACAAATCGAGCGGTGCGTCAAATGGCGAGCGACCGTCGTCGATATGTGTGACTCGCTTTTTCGAGATACCTGCAAGGCCCTCGAGTTTCGCGGCATCGACGGGCGTTTAACCCGAGACATCAAAGGCTAGTTAATATCGCAGGCCATTTTAGCCGCGCGGATGGCGTTATCAAATAACGTCGCTACCGTTAGCGGTCCGACTCCACCCTTCTCCGGCGTAATTGCTGCTAAATCTTTTCGCTCTAAGACCTCTGGCGCGACGTCTCCGACTAATTTCCCGCTATCTACCGCCGTCCCAGCATCTACTACGACCGCTCCCGGCGCTACCATCTCCGGACGAATCAGGTAGGGGACTCCGGTTGCGGAGATAATTACTTCAAAATCTTTCAAGACGCTAAGCTCACTATCGTGTCCGAAGACCGAAACCTCGAGCCCCGAGTTCTTGAACATCCGATAAAGCGGCGCCCCGACTAATCTCCCTCTCCCGACCAGCGCAATTTTCTTGCCCGCAAGAGGGACATCGTAGCCGGTCAGCAGCCAGTTAATCGCCGTTGCTGTCGCCGAGTCAAACGGGCGTTCGCTAAGCTCGACCTCTTCGCCGTGTACAAATTTCAAATCAAGGACGCTCCCCGCTAGCCCGTCGACATCTTTTTCTGGCTCAATCAATGAAACGACCTCGTCCGTCCGTCCCGGCTCGAGTAGCGGTAGTTGCACAATCGTACCAGAAACCCCGACGTCCGCGTTCGCGACCAAAATCGCCTCTTTGACCTCTTCAAGGTCTGCGGCCAGTCTATCCTCTACTTCAATCCGAATATCCTGCCCGTATTGCGCCTTCAAATTGACGTATTTTACAATTACCGGATTTTCACTATCTCGGATAATTACCAGCTTCGGCGAAACCCCTTGCGCTTTCAATTTGCGGACCTCTATGGCCTGGCGTTCCTTGACAAACCCAGCTAATTCTTTTCCGTCTAAAATTT
>JAFUBU010000010.1 GCA_017460045.1 Candidatus Saccharimonadota bacterium | reverse complement strand
TGAACTCCCTTAAGGGTACTCGAGCTGGGTGATAAAACTCTAGTACCCTTAAGGTATTTCAAATTAGTTTGATTTGTATTGGTATGGTTTCCCATTTGCCTCCTTACTTCTTTTTACTTATTTTGGGGTATCAAAACTAATACGTCTTTGTACCTCTCTTAATTGTTGTTGCTAGTAACCCGCTTACTATGCTCTCCCGCGTACCGCCTGGACCAGCAAGAAGCCGCTTACCTCGCAAGTAAGCGGCTCGAATCGGCTTGTCTGTGGGCCAGAGCTCGCGGCCCCGACTCAGGACAGAGGACGACCGCCTACTTGTATAATAAGCACATCATACAAGGGACAATCGTCGATCTTCCAGCTTGGCAGACCGGCCGACCTAGGCGGCCGTCCTCCATCTCCAAACTTTCAAATCCTGTTATAACTCTAAAGTGCAAACAAATGTCCCTTTGTTATTCGTATGACGTGCTTTATATTTTTATTTTAGCACAAAAGAATTTTTTTGAAAGTGTTTTATTTACAATGTTTACCATTTAGCAACAAAGAGGGTTTCGCGGAGAGAGCCGTCGAGACGGCGAGCGTCGACGGCGCGGGCGACGCCGGGGAGACTCGGATTGTTGTAATCGTGGACGAGAAGAACGGCGCCTTTTACCAGACGCGGAAGGACGAGGTCGAGGGAAGTTTTAATCGAGCCGTAGAGGTCGCCGTCGAGGAAAGCAAAGGCGATTTTTTCCGGCAGGTCGCCGGGGCGGGTCGGGTCGAGAGCCGGGCGAGACAGAATTCGGCCCGGAGAAGTCGGGTCTGGCGAGCCGGCCGGGAGAAAGACCCCGGGGTCGAGATCTTCGAAGAAGGCCTTTTTAATCTTCGGGACGGGGAGGCCGGCCTTTTTGAATCTTAAGACGACCTCCTTTTTGGTTACGTCTAGTTCCCCCTTGCTAAAACCATCGCCGGCGACGGAAGCGTCTTCCTTCGTCCGCTCGGGTAGGCCCTCGAAAGAATCATAGAGGAAAAGCCGACGATCGTAGCCGTTTTTATGCAATAATTTTTGCAAAAGCAAGGAGGTGTCGCCTCTATAGCAGCCGAGCTCGACAAAATCGCCCTCGAGCCCTAGCGCCGTCTCGGCAAGCTCGAGGATGATTTTAGTTTCTTGGTCGCTAACTTGTTTCATCTACTTCTCTAGTAGCAAAGCGGCGCGGCGAAGCATCTCTTCAAATTCGTCGGTACGAATGACCCAAATCGGCTTCGAGCCGTCGGCGGCGATATTGACGTGGCGCTCGTCGAGGTCGCCAAGATTTTTTTCATCGTCAAGGGAGAAGCCGAGATAGCTAAGCTTTTGAGTAACGGTACGGCGAATTTCGTCGGAGCGCTCGCCAATCGTCGCAGTAAAGACAATCGCGTCGACCCCGCCGAGGCTAGCCGCCATCTGGCCGATACAACTTTGGACGCGGTAGACGTACATCGCGTGGGCAAAGGTCCCGCGCTTGTCGCCCTCGTCGCGAAGCCGTAAAATCTCGCGCATATCGTCGGACTGGCCAGAGACGCCGAGGAGGCCACATTCTTTGTTGAGGTATTTTTCAATCGACTCGTCGGACTCGTAGCCAAGATGTCGCTTCAAAGCGAGCGCGGCGGCCGGGTCCATATCACCGCAGCGAGTCGCCATCAAAAGCCCGCCAATCGGGGAATAGCCCATGGTCGTATCAAGAGACTTACCCTCAAAGACGGCGGTCAGAGAAGAGCCCGAGCCGAGGTGGCAAACAATCAACTTCTCGGGAAGAATATCTTGTTCTTTCATATAATTAACAATCGAGCCAATCGAAAGGCCATGATAGCCGAACTTCTTAATGTCGGCCTTGTCGGCAATTTCGGTATCGAAGCCATAGTACTTCATCAAATCCGGACGGTCGGTATGGAACGAAGTGTCGGAAATAGCTAAGATCGGGGTATCCTTAAAGCTCTTGACGAAATGTTCGATCTCGCCGGCGACAACCGGGACGTGGAGCGGGGCGCGCTTTTTGCCCTTTTCGAGCGCCTTCAAATATTCCTCGTCGACGATATGGTCCTCGGTAAAGTACTCGCCGGGGCAAGCGACTCGCGCGAGAATAGCGTCGATTTTCGACATCCCGCCGAGGTAGCCTTCTTCGGTCAAGATACGGTTAATATTGGCGACGGTCGAGGTCAGTTCCTTGAAGGTCTGTTTCAAAACCTTTTTAGAGCCGTCGGCTTTCTTCAAAGTGCAAATAATTTCTTTGCCTTCGAACTCAAAGTGGAGCGAGCAAACGAGGTCGGTACCTTTGTAGAGGGCGTACTTGCGCGAGCTGCTGCCGGGGTTGGTAATCAGAATCAGTTTGTTTTTATCCATAATACTCCTTATCAAGTGTAATTATATCATAGATTTTCTAAAAAATATGGTAAAATGGAGACATGAAGCAATATCTGAAGCAAATTAATCTCTGCATTAAAGTCATTATTATTACGGTCGGGGTATTACTCTCAATTCTTTACCTCGTTCCGGGGACGCAATTTTACAAAATCTGGAGCTACCTCGCGACGATTGCGCTCGCCTTTGCGCCGGAGATTTGGCGCCACGTTTTCCACCTTAAGGCGTCGGACGAAGTCGAACTCGCGTATTATATCTTCTTGATACCGGCGATGGTACTCGGGATAGATCTCGATATCTACAAGATTTGGACGCCGCTCGACAAAATCGCCCATCTTTCGTCGGGGGTACTGACGGCGGTAGTAGCCTGGGAGGTCGCGGGGCAGGCCTACGCGAAAAAGCCGGGGGCGAAATGGTTTAAGTATCTCTTTATGATTTGTTTCGTGGCGATGACGGCGGCGGTTTGGGAGTGTTTCGAATACGGGAGCGACCGGCTTTTCGGGACGCATATGCAAGAGTTGATTTCGGTCGGGCTAGACGATACCATGCAAGATATTCTATTCGCCATAGGAGGCGGGATTTTGACGACCGGGCTAGTCGGGATTTTGGAACATTCTCCGAATACTAAAAAGAAAAAGAAGAAGTCCTAAGATTTTATGTTACAATAGAAGGGTGAAGAGTGGAGATAAACGGAAAAAATTCTTGATTTTGGGGATTTTTTTAGCGACGGTCTTCTGGACGGCGGCGGGGATTTGGATAGTGCGAAGTCTAAGCGATAAAGACCGGGCGACGGAACAGATGAATGAGACTAAGGAGCTGGCGGAGGCGACGGAGGTCGAGCTACCGGAAACGTCGACGGAAGAGGTCGAGGAAAATGGGGCGAAGTTTCTCGCGGTAGACCTCTTGAGGTTGATTCAGAAAAATTCCGATACAGTAGGGTGGATTCAAATCCCGGGGACAAAAGTCGACTACCCGTTCGTCCAGACGAAGGACAACGATTTTTACCGGACTCATTCGTTTGACCAAAGTTATAATACGGCGGGATGGCCGTTTCTCGACGCGGTTAATATGCGAGATTTATCGGATTCGCATAATATAATTTATCTGCATGGGAAGATTACGGGGACGCAATTTGAGCCGGTAAGAAGTATTATCGCGAGCAACGGTTGGATGAAAGACCCGGAGAATTTTATCATTCGGACTTCGACCGAAAAGTCGAACGCGATTTGGCAAGTCTTTTCAATCTACAAAATTCCGACGACGGACGACTATTTGCGCATTAGTTTTGCAAACTCGACGGATTTGCTCGAGCTAGTAAATACGGTTAAGGGGCGGTCGGTCTATAATTTCGAAGTGCCGTTTTCGGAGGCGGACAAGATGCTGACTTTCTCGATACGATACGACGACGAGTATATCGTAGTAATCCACGCTAAGCGGACAATGAGCTCGCTCAAAAACGCAGAGGAAGAAGAGGACGAGGATTTAGAGCCGACGGAAGACGAAAAATCCTCCGAGGGTAATGAGCTAACCTCGGAGGAGGAAGAGAGCGAGGTCTAGTAGACGACTTCTTCTTTCGTAGCCTTACTCTTAACGAAGACCATAACGATAAGGGCGACGAAGCCAAGCGCGAAGGCGAGGAGCAGGAGGTCAATAGACGAGCTCGAGGATTCTTTAATTTCCTCTTTGTCGCCGGTATTCGGGACGGCCGGAGATTCGGCTACGGTAGAAGTCGCTACGGGAGCTTCGGTATGGATTTCGCCGAGCGGATCGACCGGCTCTTCGGTCTCATCGCTGGTTTGGTCCTGCGGATCTTCGGTAGGCTGCTCAGTGGGCTCTTCCGTTGGATTATCGGTGGGTTCTTCAGTCGGCTCTTCAGTCGGTTCCTCGGTCGGGTCTTCGGTTGGGTCTTCTTGTTGCTCAATGGCGACGATGACGAATTTACCGTCGACTTCTTGGACCTCGTAGCCTTCGGGAATAAACTCTGCGTCCGGCTCGACGTCAAAAGTCGCGGCGGTTAATTCGACAGTCCCGCCGTCGTTGTAAATCGGAGTAGACTTAAAGAGGTTGTTCGCCGAGAGGCCGCTAGTCGTAAGATTACCAATATTCTCAATAATGTAGGTCGGGTACGGATAGTAATCGTCCGGGTCGAGCGTAATACTCTCGAGGTTGAGCGAGCCAGAGTTTTCGATGTCGCCCCAGATAGTAAGGCCGTTTGCGGAGACCGTACCACCGTTTACGAGGGCGCGATAATCCGGGTTGCCGGCCTTGAGGACGGCGCCGCCGGCGCTATCGACCAGGGTAAGGGTCGCGCCAGCCTCGACGGTAAGGACGTCAGCGTTGCTGTAAGTGCTGAGCTGGTGGCCGTTTAGGTCGAGAGTAATATTTTGGCCGCTCGAGACGGTAACGACTTGGGTACAGTCGAGACCGAGGACGACAGTATCGCCGTTCTCGGCGTCCGCAACTGTACTTGGTAGAGTACTACAGAGGTTGACCGTAGTACTGGCCGCCGAGGCAAACCCGGCGAAGGAGAACCCGCCTAGCGCCGCAAGGGAGAGTCCGAGCGCCGCCTTGGGGGCGAAATTGTGTTTGCTCATTTTTTAATTTCCTTTTTGTTTTAATAAAATATGACCTTGATAGATTTATTATATGATATTTTTAATTTAAGCGCAAGAGTTTTCTTGGACTATTTTAGCGAAATTTTGTTGCGGAGATAGGCGCGCTTAATAGCATAAGCGATAAAGACGGATACCACAAGCGTAATACCGCTAAGCATAAGCAAGTGGAAGACGGTCAATTCGACTCCGAAAAATCCGGCGGTATTCGGGACGACGACGTCGCCAGTTGTATCGGTCCCGCTCGTAAGGGGGACGGAGGTATCGCCGGTAGAAGAAGCGGTAATCGGTTCACCATCGTAGGTCAAGGCGAAGAGCGAGAATTCGAAGGTCTCGAAGGTAACGTTACCGCTAGCGTCGAAGGCAGTATCGCTAATCGTATCGGTAAGATATTCCCCGTCCTCTTCGAGAACGTGGAGCATCTCGACGTCGCGCGTCGCAAGCGCGGCCTTGTACTGGTCCGGAATAGGGATTGTAACTTGGACCGGGGTAACGAGCTGTTTAAGGGAGACCGAAAGCGAAGAATTAGTCATATCATTGACGACGAACGTAATATCGTAAATCGAAGCGAGATTGAGTCCGGCGGTCTCTTCGAGCAAGAGCTGGAGGACGTTTTCGGTAATATCGGGATCGTCGTTGATGACGAGCGAAACGGAGAGAATATGTCCTTGGCGAAGAGAATTGACGAGCTGGGCGAGCATCCGGCCATTCTCGCTAGAGGTATCGGGGTTGTCGATATAATCGGAAAGGGTATCGACGAGGGCGGTCTTTAAGCTTTCGTTGGTAGCGGTAATCTTGGAGGTATCGAAGGGAGCCTCGTCCCCGCCGTCGCCATCATCGGCGGAATCACTAGTAACGACGAAAAGGCCGTTTTGCTCGGAGGTCGTATAACCGTCGGCGACGTAGTCGGAAGGGTCGACCGTAAAAGTCCCGCCGGTAATGCTAAGCGTAGCGTCGGTCGCGGTATCCGGCTCGACCATTTGGCCGACGAATTTACCGCTCCGAATTTCGGTCGTACCAGAGTTGCTCAAGAAGGTAGTCCCGGAGATAGTACCGATTGCGCTGTAGTTTACGAGGACGAGCTTCCCGCCGTCGGCGACCGTAAGGGTATTGCCGGAGGCCGAAGAGAGCGAGTGGCCGGCCGTATCAAGCGTAATATTTTGTCCAGATTTAATCGTCAAATTCCCGACGCAGTCCTCAGCGAGAGTAATAATCGCCGAGCCGGTCTCGTTTGAGTCGGAGCGCAAGGTCGCCTTTAGATTGTCGCAAGAAAGAGACCCGTTGTTCAAAGCGGAAACGTCTTTAATCCCAAAGCTCGCCGCCACCAGCATCAAGCCAAGAGTAAAAATACTTTTTTTCATTTTTTCCCTTCTATTAAAATATAACCTTATGTACTATACTATATATTATAGAGCTACTGCTTATAATTGTCTACAAAAAAAGAGCCGATTACTCGGCTCTTTTCGGATTTATTCGACGACTTCGCCTTCGACGGCTTCGTCCTTATCGTCTTTTTTATCTTTTTTGTCTTCCTGGCCCGCTTCGGACTTCGAGGCTTCTTGTTGCTGGTACATCTTCGCACCAATCGGCATAATCTTAGTCGAGAGCTCGTTATTCGCGGCGTCGAATTTCTCCTTGTCGGCGGACTCGTCGGCGAGGACTTCCTTGGCGGCCTTAATCGCCTCTTCAAGGGTCTTTTTGTCGTCGTCGGAAATCTTGTCCTTGTAGTCGTTTTGCATCTTTTCGGCTTGGTAGACGGTATTTTCGAGCTGGTTCTTGGCGTCGATCGCTTCGCGCTTTTGCTTATCTTCCTCGGCGTGGGTCTCGGCTTCGGCTCGAGCCTTTTCGATATCCTCTTTGCTCATGTTGCCGGAGTTTTGAATCGTAATCGACTGTTCCTTGCCGGTCCCCTTGTCCTTGGCGGTAACGTTCAAAATACCGTTGGCGTCAAGGTTGAAGGTTACTTCGATTTGCGGGACGCCGCGCGGAGCCGGAGCGATACCGTCGAGAATGAAGCGACCGAGCGACTTATTATCATTCGCAAATTCGCGCTCGCCTTGGAGGACGTGGATTTCGACG
The DNA here is from genome assembly GCA_017460045.1 of Candidatus Saccharimonadota bacterium. Lineage (GTDB taxonomy): Bacteria > Patescibacteriota > Saccharimonadia > Saccharimonadales > Saccharimonadaceae > Nanosyncoccus. The sequence goes on along the minus strand of JAFUBU010000010.1, from coordinate 12,735 downwards.
GACGGCTGGTTGTCGGCGGCCGTACTAAAGACCTGGGACTTACTCGTCGGAATAGTCGTATTGCGGTCAATCAACTTCGTACTGACGCCGCCCATGGTCTCGATACCGAGGGAGAGCGGAGTTACGTCGAGCAAGAGAACGTCCTTGACGTCGCCCTGGAGGACACCGCCTTGGATAGCGGCGCCGACCGCGACGACTTCGTCGGGATTAACGCCCTGCATCGGGTCTTTGCCGAAGAACTGCTTGACACGCTCGACGACCGCCGGCATCCGAGTCATACCGCCAACCATGACGATTTCGTCGATATCTCCCGCTTCGAGCTTGGCGTCTTTCAAGGCTTTTTTAACCGGACCCTCGAGGCGGTCGAGGAGCGGAGCGACGAGCTCTTCGAGCTTGGCGCGGGTAAGCGTATGTTCGAAATGCTTCGGACCGTCTTCGTCGGCAGTCAAGAACGGCAGGTTAATATCAGTCGAGGTCGCGCTCGACAATTCCTTCTTGGCCTTCTCGGCTTCGTCCTTGATGCGCTGCATCGCGGCGGCATCGTCTTTGATGTCGATACCAGATTCTTTCTTAAATTCGTCGATTAGGTAGTTGACGATAAGGTTGTCGAAGTCCTCGCCGCCGAGGTGGGTATCGCCGTTGGTCGACTTGACTTCGAAGACGCCGTCGCCAAGCTCGAGAATACTGACGTCGAACGTCCCGCCGCCGAGGTCGAAGACGACAATTTGTTCGTCCTTCTTATTTTCGAGGCCATAGGCGAGGGCCGCGGCGGTCGGCTCGTTGATGATGCGCTTGACCTCGAGGCCGGCGATTTTACCGGCGTCTTTGGTCGCCTGGCGATGGGAGTCGTCGAAGTAGGCCGGGACGGTAATAATTGCCTCGGTTACCTTGTCGCCGAGGAAGGCCTCGGCGTCGGCCTTGATTTTGGAAAGAACCATCGCGGAGATTTCCTCCGGGGTATATTCCTTGCCGTCGAGCTCGACCGCGGCCTGGTTCCCCTTCTTGACGATTTTGTAGGGCATAATATCGAGGTCGTGTTGGACCTCCTTGTCCTCGAACTTGCGGCCGATTAGGCGCTTAATACCGTAGATAGTATTTTTAGGGTTAGTAACGCGCTGGCGCTGGGCGACTTTGCCGACGAGGCGATCGCCTTTTTTAGTAACGGCGACGACGGACGGGGTCGTACGGTCGCCTTCTGCGTTGGTAATAACTTCCGGCTTGCCAGCGACCATATAGGCGAAAGCCGAGTTGGTTGTACCGAGATCGATACCGATAATTTTACTCATATTATACTCCTTTCGTTAAGTTTCTCGTGGGGATTTTAGCACTCTCTACGTCCGAGTGCTAATTCTTAGAGATATTATAGCAAACTAGCAGACGAAATGCAAGAGTGCTAATACAGGGGTAGAAATGAGAAAATTAGGATTTTTTGGACCGTTTCTCAAAGAATTTTTTGAGCTCGGCGCGATACTGAAAAGCGACAAAACCGATTCCGGCCAGGACGAGCGCGACAATCGCGCCGGTCGCGACAAAGGCGGACGAGCCGCCGGTCTCGGGGACTTCGACGTCGTAGTCGGCGCCGTCGTTGTCCTGTTTTTTGCGACAACGATTCGTCTCGGGATTGCGCTCCTGGTCGTCGGCGCAGGCCTTATAACATTTTCCGGCGGATTCGACGTATTCGTAGCCGTCTTTACAGGTCGTCTCCGAGTCGTCCGAGGAGCTAGCGGAGCTAGAAGAACTGGTCGAGCCGGAAGTCGAGGTCTTTTTGCGACAACGGTTTGTCTCGGGATTACGTTCTTGCTCGGAGGTACAAGCCTTGTAACATTTGTCGGCCGACTCGACGTACTCGTAGCCCGCTTTACAGGTCGGGGTCGACTCGTTGGCGTATTCAACAGACGAGGAATCGGTAGAACTTGACGCGGAGGTAGAAGAGCTAGCCGCCGAATCGGAAGTCTTTTTGCGACAGCGCAAAGTCTCAGGGTTGCGCTCCTGGTCTTCCGTACAGGCCTTATAACACTTCCCGGCCGCTTCGACGTATTCGTAGCCGTCTTTACAGGTCGGAATAGTCTCGGTCTCGACCTTGGTAGAGTCGTCGGCGGAAACTTTAGTCGAGCTACTCGAGGCCTCGGCTTTGGACTCGGTCTTGGACCCGGCGGAAGTTTCGGCCTTGGTAGCGACATCAGTTTTAGCGGAAGACTCGGCGGAGTCGGTTTTAGAAGAGGTAGTCCCCGGCGACGCGGCCGTCTCCTCTTCTGCGACCTCCTCGACACGGATTTTGCGACAGCGGTTGGTCTCGGAGTTGCGCTCCCAGCCGTCGGCGCACTTTTTGTAACATTTCCCGACCGATTCGACGTACTCATAGCCGTCCTTACAGGTCGGCGGAGAGGTCGCGTCGGTAGTATCTTCGGTCGCGAAGACGTTGGTAGTTTTTAGAGGAAGGAGCGTAGCCGCAAGGGCTAAGAAAAGGTTGAATGCGCGAAGCGCGATTTGGGTTGAAATTTTCATGATTTAATCGTAGTACAAAATTGAAAAAACTTGCAATCACAACCATTTTGGAAATCGCTAAGATTGTAATTTTTAACAGTGGTCAAAGTGTTGTAAATAATGTTTTTTGTACGGCTTATGTTTATAAAATTCTTATGGTATAATTAAAGAGATGGAAGTTTTAGTCGACGTTTTAGTGGTATTGTTCGCGGCGTTGACCGGAGCGAGTTTACAGCTCGGGACTGGGACGCTCCTCTTGCTCTACCACGAAGGGCTAGGGCGAAAAGTCCCGAAGCGCGTCCGGCGCGCGGCGTCGGGGTATATTTTCGGGGTACTTATCTTTACGATTTTATTGCTCGCGACAGCGGTACTCCTAATGCTACTCTGGTTCGGGAAGGCGCTAAACGAAGACGGACTAATTTTCCTGGCCTCGCTCTGTATCGTCATGGCGGGGATAGTGATTTTGTTTTACTACCGACGTGGGAAGACGACGATGCTCTGGATTCCGAATTTCATGGCGAAATATTTTAAGAAGCGAGCCGGAAAGGTCGAAACGGGCGCGGAAGGAATGGCGCTAGGGATGACGGCAACGCTCGGGGAGCTACCGTTTTCGATAATTTTGATTTTGGTAGCGGCTAATTCCCTTCTCGGATTACCACGAGCGGGAATAATTATAGCAATAGTGGCATATGCTTTGATTACGATTATGCCAATTCTGATAACGAAAATACTTATAAAAAGCGGAAGGACTTTGGCGGATATACAGAGATGGCGAGTTAAAAATAAAATGTTCTTTCGGATTTTTACCGGCGTAATGTATTTAATACTGGCGATTTTCCTAGTCGCGTTCAAAGTCATTAAGGGGGCGGCATGAAGGTCGTAGAAAAAGCCAAGGCGACCTACCGACGGGCGCGAGCGGTCGAGGCGGCGACCGAGAAGAAGAGCCGGCAGAGTCCGAAGCGCGTAAAATTTTCGAGGCGCAAGCTCGTCTCCGAGATTATGTTCGAGGCGAGAGTACTCGGACGCCATGCCGGGGCGGTAGAGATTTTTGCGGACAAGGTCGCAAACGAGGTCGAGGTCTGGGCTAAAAAGCGGACTTATATTACCGAAGACGATATTACTCGAGTAGCGAGCGAAAAGCTCAAAAAATATGATAAAGATTTAGCGTACATTTATAAAAATCGTGATACAATAGTATAGAGATATGGGAAAAAATTTCGATTACGACGTAATTATAATTGGAGGTGGCGCGGCCGGGATTACGGCGGCGCGAAATCTCGCGAAAGCGAAGAAGAAGGTAGCGCTCGTCGAGGCGATTCGGCTCGGCGGGGCGAATCTAAACTACCGCGATATACCGTACGCGGCGGCGCATAGTTTTTCACATCTTTACGCCGAAGCGATGGCGGGAGTAAGGTTCGGGATTACCTCGACGAATCTACGCTACAACTATCCGACGGCGCTCCGAGCGCAGCTCAAGGCGGTAGCGAAGGCTGGGGAGAAGATGACGAAGAAGGCGCTCGAGGAAGATGGCGTAGCCTGTATCGCGGGATTTGCGCATTTTACCTCGCCTAATGAGATTTCGATTCGGAAAAAATTGCCGACTACTCCGACGGCGGAGGAGGCGAAGGCCGGGACGAACGGCCAGACGCTAAAGGCGGCGAAGTTTGTAGTTGCGAGCGGCTCGATTCCGAAGCTCGCGGAGATTTCGGGGATTACCGAAGTAAGACATTATACCCCCGAGACGATTTTGAAATTGGAAAAATTACCGAAGAGTATGATGGTCGTTGGGGGCGGAGCGAGCGGCGTCGAGATTGCGGAATATTTCGCGGGGCTAGGCGTAAAGGTCGCGCTAGTCGAGCTCGCGGAGAGATTGCTCCCGCGCGAAGACGAAGAAGTCGGCCAGATTTTAGCGGCCTATCTCGAAAAGAAGCTCGGAGTAAAGATTTTGACCAAGACGCGCGCCGTAGCGGCGCAAGGCGATACGATTTCGCCGAAAATTACGCTGGCGCGAGGCGGCCAGGAGAAGGCGGTACGCGTAGAGTGCGTCGTCGTAGCGACTGGCTCAAAGCCGAATACGGATCTCGGCCTTGAAAACGCCGGGGTAAAATTCGATGCGAAAGGGATTTACGTCGAGAAAACTTTACAGACAACGGCGAGAAATATTTATGCGGCCGGCGATGTCGTAGGGGGAGATAGCGCGACCGAGCTAGCAAATTACGAGGCGGGGGTCGCGGCGACGAATATTATCGGACGGACCAAGACGCTAGTAAATTACAATGGCTTTATGCGGACGGTCAATACTAACCCCCAGATTGCGACGGTCGGGATGACCGAGGACGATTTGACGAAGCGAGATTTGAAATATAACAAGGCGATGCTCCCGCTCTCGGCGGCTTCGGCGGCGGTTACGAAAGATATGAAGCTCGGATTTATTAAGATGCTTTCGAACTCCCAGGGGAAAATCCTCGGAGCGACGATGATGGCGCCGAACGCGGCGGCCTGTCTACAAGAGGTCGCGCTCTGCCTCCGCCATGGACTCTCGGTAGTAGAAATCGCGAGTACGCCGCATCCAAACGGCGAATGGGGCGAGCTCGTCCGCTTGGCGGCCAAAAAACTCGTCTAGGAGCCTTGACGCCGCGGAGATTTGGGTGTATAATTTCTTAGTATCGCGGGTAGAGCAGTCTGGTAGCTCCCTCGTCGTGACGGCTCATGAGCCAACTAGTGGCGTAGTGAGCGTAAAGAAGAACATTAAGATATCGCGGGGTAGAGCAGTCTGGTAGCTCGTTTGGCTCATAACCAAAAGGTCGTTGGTTCAAATCCAACCCCCGCCACCATTTAGGCTAAATGGAAGCTCCTTGAATATTTAGATATTGAAGTCGAAAATGGACTCAGGACAAACCCCCCTTGTCGTGAGTCCATTTTTGATACCTAGCTGGCGTCGCCGTTGTTGGGGCAGACGGTATAGCCGCCATTGCCGTCGGAGCGCCAACAGTTTCGGGTAACCCAGAAATTCTTTTCGATCAGGGCGTCGTCGTCGCCGTTTAGCTGGATAGCGAACTCCGGGTAGGGGTAGTTCAAATCGACGAGCTCGATCCGCGAGAGGACGCGACGATAGAGAGTACTGGCGCGGCCAGTAGAGTCGACGACAGCCTGGACGCCGGTAAAGGTAGTCGCGGTACAGTTGTTATTGGAGATAGCCGTACAAAGGGTAATCGAAAAGTCCGTCTCCGGGACGCCGTACGGGAGCGTAACGCGCAGGAAGAAAGTCGACTCGGCGCGCGTCATACCGCTACCGGCGTAGGAGACGTTGCCCGAGGTATTGCGGTAGGTCGAGGGGAATTCGATGAGCGCCCGACAATGGTAGCCTTCGGTATAGCCGCAAGTAACCGGCTTGGGCGTCAACGAATCTCCCGCCTCGGTCGTATTGAGGGCGAGTTCGTTGCTCTTGCTCGAAGCGGCGAGGAGGTCGGAGGCGGAGACCATCGTCCCGTAGTTATTATTCGTAATAGTCGTACTATTCGGGTAGAGCATAATAAGAGCGTGGTCGGTACCGGTATTTCGCTCGTTGTTGAGGTCGAGCTCGTAGATACTAAAATCGGTATCGGTCTGGAAAAGGTCGAACGTAATAATCGGGGCGTCCTTTCTCGCCTCGTCTTTGGTCGTAAACTCCAAGACGTCGGCGTCGCCGGCGATTGTATCGTACATCGTTTCGACCGACCCGTCGGCGGTAGAGCTAGAATGCCATTGGAGCTGGATACCGGCGACCTTGGCGAAATCTACGCTTCGGACCGGGATGACTCGCATCCGGCTATTCGCGGTCAGGGTCGAGCGATAGTCGGGAGTCTCCTCGGTAATCTTAACGCAGGTATAGGCCTGGTTCATGTTGAAGGACTCGTCGTCGTTGTCGACGTTGCCGTCGTAGGTCTCCTGGATAACGACCTCGCCGGCGCTCTCGCGATTTAAGACGCGCGAGACGACGTCGCAAGAACCGTTTTTAATCCCCTGTTCCATTTCGTTGATAATCCGACCACATTCGCCGGCGCTAGTCGAAATATAATTTTTCGAAATACATTCATGGTATTTTAAGAGCGCAATCTTCGCGTCTTCAATACCAGCGAGCGACGAATCGTAGGCGGACTGGGAAAGGTCGCTATCGGTCGCCTCCCTTGACTCGGTAATCATAATCCGCGAAAAACTCAGCGTCGTAATACCGAGTAGTAGAGTCGTAAAAGCTACGAGGTAGAGGGTCGCGAGACCGCTTTTGGTTTTGGTAGTTTGGGACATTAAGATCCTCCTGTCGCCCGAACGGCGAAATTAAATTTGTTGACGGAACAGTATGCAAAATCGGTAGCGAAGCCATCTGGCATGGAAGTACAGTAGTTCCCGGGGAGGGTAATATCGACGCCGCCGGAGAGCGTACCGAGAATGAAGCTGACGGAAAAGAGGGCGTGGCCGGTATGTTCGTGGTAAGACGGCTCGTAGACGACGAGGTCGTAGAGGGCAAGCTCGCTCTTCGACTCCGGGAAGAGCTCGGTCGGGTTCGAGCCGCCGGTAAAGAGATTTTGGTCGCGATTTTTACAGACGGCGCGGCCGGGGTCGTCGAGGCGAAGGAGGTTAATATCTTCGTCGTAGCCGACAAGACGGGCTCGGAAGTTTTCGATTTCGGTCTCGTCGGTCAAGTTGAGCGCGTAGCCAGTATTCCAGATATAGCTATAATTCCCGGCACAGAAGGCGCCGTAGGCCGGGACTGCTTTGGAGTCGGTACCGCTCCGCAAGATACTGGCGGTAGGCTGGACGTAGACCGCCTCCGCAAAACTACTATCCTCCTCCGGCGGAGTATAGAGCGTACCAGAAATCGTCCGCGTAAACTCGTCGACGAGCTCGCGGCCGTTATTATTAACGGTCTTTAAGGTAACGCCTTTTTGGTAGATTTGCATAAGCTGGACCGTAACGATACCGATCGCGAGCAGGAGGAAGGAGAGGAAAGCCATCGAGAGGGCTAGCTCGAGAATAGTAAAACCAGATTTAGACCTAAGATTTTTCATTAGAAATAACTCTCCTCGATATATTCAGGGTTGTAAAGGCGGATAATCGTACCGATCGTCGTCGGGCGCTTGGCACCGGGGGGAAACCAACAGGTATAGACATGAAAATCGTAGAAACGCGAGAGTTCGTCGGAGGCGACGTTTTCCTTGACGGCGACGTCCCAAATCCCTTCGACGCGAGCGACTGTATCGTAGGCCGGAGTCGTAGTAACTTCGTCGTCGAGCTCAGAGCCTAGTAGCGTATCGTCGGTCGTATTTTCGCCGTTGGTATAGACGAGGCGAGGATTTAAGGTAGAATTATAGAATAACATAGTCGAAGAGGAGCTATTGTCGGCGGTAATCAACGTCGTATCGAAGTCGCCGGTAGTTTGGAGCTTGCGGGTATTAAGGACGAAGGCGCGAGCGCTCGGGCTAGCGGACGAGGAAATATTATAGATACTACCCGTCCCTAGTCCGGTACCGTCGTTGTAAAGAGCGCCGCAATCTTGAGCCGAGTCGGAGAGGCGCGGAACGCGCGAAGCGTCGGCGGTCGCGAGCTTGCGAATAGCAATCCAGAGGTTGCGGTAAGGCTGGCTCGAAGACTCGTAGTTGCGGTCGTTTAGGAAGGAATTATGGACGAAGCGGAGAGTCTCGGCCTGGGCGTCGATTTCGTTGCGGGCGAGCGTCAGCTCGAGGGCGGCCTCAGCATTGGTCAGGCTAGAGTTCATAATCGCAATCGTAAAGGCGGCGACGGTCGAGAAAATCGCAAAGCCGAGAACGACCTCGATAAGGGTATCGCCGCGCCTAGACTTTAAGACTTTCGACATGGATTCTCCTCCGAAGCGTCTAGTTCAATCGCGGAAGGGTTTTGGCCTCCGGGAATAAAGCGGACAAACTTGCGTAAATTACTCGTCGCGATCCAGAAATCGTCCGAGTCGAGGCAAAAGCCCTGGTTTTTCTCGGAGCCGTCATCATAGACGGAAGAATAGTCGGCGAAAGCGTCGAGGTCGAGAGTATAGTCGCGGATACTGTTCGCGTTATTATTACTACAGCCGACGTCGATCGTATCGCCGTCGATAATATCGGAGATATAAGAAAGCGGAGACGACCCCTGGTAAAAATAGGTTACGACGTCGCCGGTAGTCGGGGCGCGAACAATCATCGCCATCCCGACGAAATCGTCGGTCCGGTCGAAGCCGGAAGCGTCGCTATAATTCGCGGTCTTTAGGGTAATCCCCCAGCTCGGGGTATACTGGGAATAGGACAAAGCCGGAGCGACCTTACAGCCGCCGGCGATACCGGCCGTCTCGTTTTCGAAAATCGGCGCGGTATAGTCGGCATGGATCGCCTTCAGGGCGCCGATAACGCCTTCGGTCTGTTGGATATTGGCGACGCGAGCGACGTTTTGTTGGTCGACGACATCGCCGACGACGTCGAACGCGTAAATTATATCGTCGGACGCGCCGAAGAAGATAACTTTACCGTAAATCGCGCAATCGGTCCGGCCGGGATAATTATCGTCGTCGACCGAGGAGATACTATTACCAGCCATCTGGGGGACGCCGTTTACATAGTCGGAAGTAACAACCGAGCCGGAGAGCGTACAGTAGGCGCGCGTCTGTTGGCCGGGGCTACGACCGTTCTCGGTATTTAAGGCGCCGGTAAAGACGTCTCGAAGGTAGGCGACCAGCTCGGACGAGCCGGTATTAAAGCGGCCGGTAGCGATCCTCTGGGACAATCCAAAAACGATACTCATGAAAAGGAGCGTCGAAATAGCTAATACTAGAGCTACCTCAAGAATAGTAAACCCCAACCTCGACTTTTTCATAGTTATATTATACACGAGCGCGATAGTTTTAACAAGGAAGAATTTCAGCTAAAAGCGCGGAGCGTATTCCTGGGTATAGGTCGTAATAGCCTGGGTAAAGCGCTGGGCCTGGTAGTAGGACCAGAGGTAGACGAGCGGATGGAGGTCGAAGATTTCGGCCGGAGTAATCGAACCGTCGCAAGAAAGGTCGCGGCTAGCGGCGTCGCCCGCGGCCGAGGCAGTACCGCCCTGGTAGTAGGAAGACTCGACTGTACCGAGATAGTCGTAGGCCGGGTTTCCAATATCGCCCGAGAGTCCCGCCCAAGCGCCGCCGGTACGGTTAGTTAAGAGCGCGCGCGTTACGACCGGGCCGTTGATTTTTAGGGTCTTCCAACATTCGCCGGAGCCGGTAACGCCGTCGGCGAAAGTATCGCAAGTATTGACGTAGCCGCCGTCGTAGAAGAGCGAATCGTCGACGTCGGCGGTAATGAGCCAAGCGTCGATTTGGTTGACCTCGCTACCGATACCGATACTATCGGCGATAATGATAACCTGGGGGATTTGGGAGATATCGTTATAGGTATCGGCGGTATTACGGCCGAGGAGCGAGAGGTTGTTGGCATTCTGGTCGTAGCCGTTTTTATAGGCGTCCGTATCGCCCTGCTGGCAGATACCGGTAGAGCCGAGACAGATATTGCGGTTAATACTGAGGTGGCCGTTGACGTGGATAACGCGCGTCCCCGAGGCCTGGACGATAGTATTGTTAATCGCGAAGTCGCCGTCGATATAGAGGTAGCGCGAGCTATTGCTAAGCGAGTCGGAGAGGTTTTCGTAGACGCTATCGTCGGCGGCGTTGACCGTCGAGGGCTTGGGCGTCCGGCTCAGGCTAGTCTTAGTATAGCGAGCGAGCATTTGGGAGACGAGGTTGGCGACGCGGCTATCGTCGGTCTTAAAGGACTCGCCGTCCGGCTCGCCGGTATAGCGACCGGCGGTATAGGTCGTCCCGCAGGTCTCGTTGGCGATAGTCAGGCGGAAGAAATCGCAGTTCGTAAAGCCGCGGGTACTCGTCCCAAAGCCAGTAGTACTCATACCGCTCCCGTATCCGAGCGCCGAGGCGGAGGCAAAGCCGCTTACCGTACCCTTCGCGACGACGTAGTATTGTTCCCAGGAGCCAAAGAGGTATTGCTTCTTTTGGAGCTCGGCGGCGAGGGAGGCGTCGTATTGGGGGAGGTCGCCGAGGATAGCGTTGGCGTATTTGCGAGTAATCGAAGTCTTGATATTGCCGGAGGAGAAGATACCGCCGTTCCAGACCTGGAAGCTCGGCTTCTTGGCGATAGTCCGACAGGAGGCGGAGGAGATATGCCAATAGTAGCCCTCGTCGACGCGAGTATTTAAGACGGAGTTGACGCTACGAGAGTTAGCGCCGAAATTGGCGTCGCGACTATTAGCGCTCAGAGTCTTAAACGGACTAGTACCGTTGCCGCCATGGCTATTGCCGTAGTTAATACCGACGACGGTACAATACTTGTAGCCGGCCTTGACGTCGGGGACGAGCTTGGTAAACTGGCTCGAGCCATACTGAGTCTTACCGGCGGTATAGTAGCCCTGTTCGCCGTCGGGATTACTCTGGTTGTTGCCGACGTTTGAGCCTTCGCAGTACTCGATATCGCAGTTCTCGAGCTCGGCGCCCTTAACCGCCTCGTCTTTACATTCGGCGATGACGTCGCGGCCGATATTGTAGAAATAGGTACAGAGGTCTTTACCGGTATAGCCGTAGTTGTCCTGGAGCTTGCTCGCGATCGTCTCGACATTGATGTCGGCGCCGGTCGCGGAGTTGACGTCGCGGACGAGGAACTCGGCGACCTGGACCTGGGTCGCGTCGGGGGTAATAGTCGCGTAGGGGATATAATTACCGTCGGGGTCTTTCTCGCTCGTAACGGGGTTCGCCATCGGGGTAATATCGATATTAAAGTCGGTCGTAACTCGCTCGCCGGCGTAGAGGATATCGCTACTATTCGTAATATTAGCGGACAGGGTCGTATCGAAGTTGTACGGGATAATAACGCTCGCGGTCTTGGTCACCGGCTCTTTAGTAAAGACGTTGTCCGGCTTCTCGCGCGAGGTCGCGTTGTTGTTGTTGTACTTGGTATAGATATAGTCGGTACAAGTCCGATTTTTCCCGGAGCCCCAACAGAACCGGCATTTTTTACTCGCCTTTTTACAGAGATCGACCGAGTAGTCGCCGTCGAAATAGCGCTTGGTCGAAGAGCCGGCATAAGTCGGGGCTTTGTAGCGACCGAGGGTCGTATAGCCCTCATTATAGTAGGCGGTATAAATTTTGTTAAAGAGGCGGTCGGCGGTCCGGACGTCGCTCTCATAATAAGCATCGTTGTCCCTGTGTATGAACTCCATTGTATCAAGGACGCTACTAAAGATTTTTTGAGCATAGTTCTTCGAGTCGTTGTCGCAGCCGCAAGAGCCAGTAATCTTCGAGAGGTAGCGCCGCCAGACGGCGAGGTAGGTGTAATTCAGCGATTGGTTGATGGTCGCGCCGACGACGCTATTCATCGCCTTACCCTGGCCGTAGGTACCTAAAGCGAGACCGGCGGAGGTACATTGGCCGGCCGGCGGAGTCTGGAAACCGGGGATTTGGTAGCCGGAAGACGCCTGGGACGAAGAGAAGTTCGTAATCCCAGAATACCAGAAACAATCGTAGGCGCCGCGGGCGATACTATCGTAATCCTTCGTACCAGTATCGGGCGAAGCAAAGCGGAGCTCTTGGCCCTTGACGTAGACGTAGTCGGAAAAGAGCTTTGAATTATAGAAAATCTTGTTGCGAGTATTATTAACGTAAAAGGCGGAAGTCTTCTTTAAGTTTTTCGCGCGAGCGGCGTTGTTGCTAACTACGATTTCCTTCCCCAGTAGATAATCGAGACGACCAAAGAGAAAACTATTATTTCCCTCCTTATCGTATTTCGTCCCGTTGTAAACGGTAAAGAAGTTTTTGACTGCATTATTGGCGTTATCGGTCCGCGTATAGTAGCCCGAAGACCTCGCGCCGACGTTGTGCGCCCCAAAGCAGAGGGCGTAGAAAAACTGGACCGTATCGCCCGGCTTGGCGTAGACCGAGACGGAGTCGTCGTAGCCGGAAGATTTCGTCTGCTGGAAATAAGTATCGTTTTTTAAGAGACCGACCGTAGCGGTAGTATTACCGAGGATACTCGAGCTAACAAAGCGCGCCCCGCCGCCAGAGTCGCAACTAAAGTTCTGGCCGGCGACGCGACCGTTCGCGATATAGTTGTCCTCGGCGGGGACGAGGGTAACGCAAGCGGTCGAGGAGCGAGTACGATCAATCGAAGAGTAGTTGTATTTAGTCCCGTCCCAAGTGAGCCGGTAGTCCGCCGGACGGTAGGTAATCGT
>JAFUBU010000054.1 GCA_017460045.1 Candidatus Saccharimonadota bacterium | reverse complement strand
ACTACGAGTCGGTCGAGCCGTCGGAAGAGTTGACGGCCTCCGAGACGGAGTACATCGCTTCGGTCAACGGGAATTTGGAGTACGGGCGGATTTCGGGGCTACTCGATCGGTATTTTGTCCGAGAGATGTCGAGGGAGATAGTTTTACTACAGTCTTTGGAGACCGAGGCAATCGAGGAGAGTTCGTCGGCGGAAGTCAAAGAGGTGCTGGCGAGTTCGTGGAATAATTTGAATACGCTTGCGGGGCAGTTTGAGACCTTTAGCGATTTGGCGAACTAACGTCATTGACAGATCATACTTCGTGGGATATAATTTAAACATAAAGATAACGAGCTTATCTAGGAAACCCGTTATCCTTGGTTGGTTAGATTAGTCGCCTTGGCGACTAATCATTTTTCTTAGGGGTTTTCCTCCTCAGGGCTACCTTTAGCACTATTTCTTCTAGTTCCAAAGTACTCCTTTCTGGAACCGCTAGCTACTCCATAGAACCGAACCGTTGCTCGCCGGATGGAGATGCCAAGGACTAAAGTAACTCAGTTTGCGAGTCTGACAGTAGCAAGAAGCAAATCTAAGGTTTGCGAACGCTACTCGCCGGATGGAGATGCTAAGGGCTAAAGCAGCTCAGTTTATGTGTCTGTTTCGCTTACGTCCGATGTCCGCCGGAAGAACTGCCGAGAGCTCCTTTTCCGAACGGGAGATTTCTCGCCCTTTGAAAGTACAACGCTCGGGCGGAGTCTCGCCCAAATTCCGCTTCGCTCCAGTTCGGGACTTCGGACCTTCGGTCCTCACGAGTCCCAAGGGTCGAACGACTCCGCGAGCGTTGGTAATTTCTCGGGGAGAAATCTCTTTATTGTTCGGAAAAGGACTCTCGGCCAGTTCTTCCCGGAGGCCTCTCGGCGGAAAGCGCGCTATGGCGCGCTTACGCAACGTACAGACCTACCGCGGAACTTAAGGTCGACGTACGTGCCCAGGCTACTCGAATAGAAGTCCAAGCCGTAGCCGTTAGTGCTGGAGCCCTGGGTAGAGGCCCAATAGAGGCCGCTGCTACCCACATCGTACCAGCCAGACGAGACGAAGAAGCCGCCGTAGACGAAGTTATACGGAGCACTTCTAATCTTGGCAGAGCCGTTAGCGTTACCCCCACCCATAAATGTCCTGATATAGCCATTTTCAGTATTAGTTGGTAATCTCCATCCTTTTGGACAGACTACTAGAGCGGCACCGTAGGAATAGTAGCTATGAGTAGAGTAGGTATTTCCAGCAGAGCTTGGGCCATTGGTATACTGCATATTAGTATAGCTGTTTGTAGTATCCCAAACCGACTTATCGGTACGGTAGGTTACAGTTTGCGTACCGGAAAGAGTTATAGTTTCATACGAGGAGTTAGAACCGCTAGTATCAAAGTTGGAAGTAGAAGTAGTGAGGCTGAGGTTTCCGCCTTTTGTAATAGAACCGCCAGAAACGTAACCGAGAGAGAGGTCTTTGGTCATGATGCAGTAGCCGGCCATAGAGGTTGGGTAAGATTTTGCGGCCGTACCGGTATTTCGGAAGCGGTAGACAGTGTAGGTCTGGTTGTCTCTCGTATCTTTCAGGGTAGCAGTATGCCCTACGCCAATCGAAGAGCAGATATTAGCAGTTTGGAAGTTCCCTTTACTACCATCGTTGGTAATAGTTTCCCAAATCGCGTAGAGGGTAATCGAACCGCCTTGAGTAGTAGTAACGCTAGGATATAGAGTCGCCGGAGCTACGGCGGTCCTCGCTTCGTAAGTTGTCGTACCGCTAGAGTCCGTCCCCCAAGCCTTAAAGATTTTACCGGAAGGAGCGGTAAAGTTGTCGGTAGCTAGAGTAACGTTAGAGCCGTAAGTAGCGGTAGTAGCGGTAGTTGTGCCACTTCCGCCGTTAGAATTATAGTTAATCGTAAAGGTATTTCCAGAACCTTTAGCAGTAAGGGTAATAGCTCCGGCGGGCATGGTAAAGGAATAGGTATAAGTCCCTACGGCGGTATTACCAGTTTGGGAGGGCAAGAGAGTTGTATCGCTACTGGTAAATTCAGTACAATGATACCCGGATTTGGGAGTACAAGTAGCGGTAACGCTAGTCCCTTCGGCGACAGCGCTACCGGAAGTAATCGTCGCTCCGGTAGAAGTATTAGTTAAAGCTACGCTAGCGATAGCTGTCGTGTTGCCTTTCTTAAGAGTCAATGCGTAGCCCGACTCTTCTTCCCAGATTGCATAAAGAGTAATGGTCGCACCATTTGTATTAGTTACTCCAGCGGCCGCGGCAAGTTCAGCTACCGTATAAGTCGTACTAGCGTCGTAGGATTTATCTTCCGCCGTGCTATCTAAGCTCCAACCTAGGAAAGTATGACTAGCGTAAGTAAAGCCATTCGCGCGGAGAGTAACGTTTGAGCCGTAAGTTTGTCCAGTTTGGCTAGCCGTCGTGCCAGTACCACCGTTTGCGTTGTAGACAACAGCATAGGAATTAGCTGTCCATTGGGCCGTAAGAGTTACAGAGGCTAAGTCGCTCGGGTTAATATCGGCTGTACCGCTTGTTCCGTATTCATTGTTGTTTTGGTCTTTCCAGCCGGTTAGGGTATAGCCGGTTCTAGCGATTACGGAAGAAGAAGAGATCGTAGAGAGGTCGATGGTGCTATCGAAGGTTAGGTCTTGGGAAGTTAGAGTATTCGTTGTAGCGGAGTTGCCGTTGAAATTTAACGTGTACTTTAGACAAGCGTCGTTCATTAGGACAGTATAGAGGACTTCCCCGCCGTAGGTACCGGGAGTCTTAGCGGTAGAGACGTTTACGCCGTAGTAGAAATTAAAACTGTTTGATGTTGT
>JAFUBU010000053.1 GCA_017460045.1 Candidatus Saccharimonadota bacterium | reverse complement strand
TTGTTTCGTATATGGCCGCCGCGACGGCTATCGCCGACGCTCTCCATGTTACCCCCGAAAAAATCGCCGAAGGCATCGCCAACTATACTAAAAACTAGCCTCCTGTATTGCATTTGATAACAATTTGATATACAATATATAGCAAAAGGAGTATATATGTCTAGCAAAACCGCATCCATATGAACCCGTACCGAACCAGAAATCAAAGCCGCCGCCGATTCATTTTTTGAGCAGCTTGGGACCTCTACTTCCGGCGCAGTCAATGTCTTTCTCCACAAAGTCGTCGAAGTCGGTGGCTTTCCATTCGAAGTCAGAATCTCTAAGCCAGACATCCCAGACTTAGACTCAATCCCCAAGGAAGAATTCGCCAAAATGCTCGACGAAGCCTATGAAGAGACCGAGAAAAACGGCGGAGTTGAAGCAAAAGATTTTCTAACGAAATTAAACAAGAAATACGGATTCGTCGTCAATGTATAAAGTACTGATTTCTCCAAAGGCCCAAATCGAAATCGAAAACATCTACAAATACATTGCAATCGACAAGCAAGACGGTTTTGCGGCAAATCACACAATAACTCTCATCAACCAAAAAATTTTATCTCTTAGCAAAGTCCCAGAAGCTGCTGCCGTGTCAGAGCAACATCCAAGATATCGCATTGCCCACGCAAAACGCTACAAGATATTCTATCGTATCAACAAAACCAAAAAGACCGTCACAGTCACAAGAGTAGTTCACTCTCTCCAAAATTATTAGCACTCTGCCCTTGCAAGTGCCAACGACCTGTGCTACAATACTACTATAAGGAGTTAAAAACTATGGCTATCAAACCTCTATCAAACCGCGTGGTTGCCAAACTCGAGCAGCCCCAAGAAAAAACCGCCTCTGGCCTCCTCCTCGGTACCGCAAAGGAAGACCCCGCCTATGCTGTCGTCGAAGCCGTCGGCCCCGACGTTAAGACTATCAAAAAAGGCGATAAGATTCTCTACAAAGAGTTTAGTACTAGCAAAGTCAAAGTCGACGACGAGGACTACATCATCCTCGAAGAAAAAGATATTTTAGCAACTATCTAAGGAGACACTATGAAGAAAATTTTTTATGCAGAAGACGCAAGAGACAAAATCTTGAGCGGCGCTAAACAACTCTACGACGCCGTTAAGGTCACTTACGGTCCGAAGGGTCAAAACGTCGTCATCGAAAAATCCTACGGCGGCCCGACCATTACCCACGACGGCGTAACCGTCGCCGAGGCTGTCGACCTCGGCGCTACCGACGACAACCTTGGCGAACAAGTCGGTGCGCGACTTATCAAGTCTGCCGCCCAAAAGCTCAACAAGGTCGCCGGCGACGGCACTACTACCGTTACGGTTCTTACTTACCACATTCTAAGCGAGGCCAATAAACTCATCGCCGCCGGACTCAACCCTATGGAGCTCCGAAAGGGTATCGAAAAAGCCGGTGCCGAGCTCGTTAAGGCTATCGACGAAAAAGCCGAAAAAATCGAAGGCGATGACAAAAAAGTCGCCGAAGTCGCGACCATCTCCGCCGGCTCTGAGGAAATCGGCAAATTAATCGCCGAAGTTATTGGCAAAATCGGCAAAGACGGCGTCGTTACCGTCGAAGCCGGCCAAGGCCTCGACGTCGAGCAAGAAATCGTCGAAGGTTTCTCCTATGACAAGGGCTATTCCTCCCCGTTCTTCGTTACCGACGTCAATCGCCAAGAAGCCGTCTTCGAAAAACCTCTCATCCTCGTGACCGACAAGAAAATCTCTGCCGTAAATGACCTCCTCCCGCTCCTCGAGAAATGCGCCCAGGCCGGAAAGAAGGAACTCGTCATTATCGCCGAAGAAGTCGAAGGCGAGGCGCTCTCTGTCCTCGTCCTCAACAAACTAAAGGGTGTCTTCAACGCGCTCGTCTTAAAGGCCCCGGCTTTTGGCGACCGCCGAAAAGAAATTATGCAAGATATTGCTATCTTGACCGACGCGACCTTCGTCTCCGAAGACCAGGGTATTAAGCTCGAAGAGGCCGGCCTTGAAGTCCTCGGCTCCGCCGGGAAGGTTATCGCGACCAAAGACGAAACGACCATCATCAAGGGCTCCGGCAGCAAGTCCGAGGTCGAAAAGCGCATCAAACTCATCCGCTCCCAGGCCGAAAATTCTACTTCCGACTACGAAAAAGGCGAATTCGAAAAGCGCGCCGCCGCTCTCGAGGGTAAAGTCGCCGTCATCAAAGTCGGTGGTGCTACCGAAACTGAGATTGACGAAAAGAAGTTCCGCGTCGACGACGCTGTCGCCGCGACCAAGGCCGCTCTCTCTGAAGGTATTGTCGCCGGCGGTGGCGTTACTCTCTTAAACCTCAGTAAAAACATCAAGGAGGACGATCCCGGCGCGAAGATCGTTAAAAACGCTCTCAAAGCCCCGTTCTTAACTATTACCGAGAACGCCGGTTTGAACGCCCAAGCTCTCCTCGCCGAAGTCGAAAAGGCTAAGCCGGGCGAAGGTATCAACGTCATGACTCCCGAAAAGGGTATCATCGACCTTAAAAAGGCCGGCGTAATCGACCCCGCTCGCGTTACGAGAGAAGCTGTCCAAAACGCTATCAGTATCGCCGCTACTGCGATTACTATGGGCGCCCTCATCGTCGACGTCCCCGAGAAAGAACCCGCGGGCAACCCCGATATGAGCGGAATGTACTAATAGCCTTAAAAGAGCGGCTCGGCCCGCTCTTTTTTATCTTCCAAAGATATGTTATAATTACCCCAATGGAACATATCGAAACTGCGTTAGAAAATTATTTGGCATCAAAAAATATCGAGGGTATCGCCCCCGAGTTGACCCCCGCCCCGGAAAATACCGGCGCCGATTTTTCGACCAACCTCGCCTTAAAGCTTGCTAAACCTCTAAAGACCGCCCCGCTAAAAATCGCCGAAGAAATCCAGTCCGCCCTCGAAGCCCTAAATTGCGAAATCGCTATTGCCGCTCCCGGCTTTATTAACTTTACTTTGAAGGACGCCTACTGGCAATCCGCCCTTGAGACCCTCGAAACCAACCCCCTTACTTCCGATCTTTACCAAAACCAAACCCTCTTGACCGAGTTTTCCGACCCCAACCCCTTCAAGGTCCTCCACGTCGGCCATCTTTACACGTCCGTCGTCGGCGACTCAATCTCCCGCCTCCTCGAAAACGCCGGCGGCGACGTCAAGCGCTTAAACTTCGGCGGCGACGTCGGACTCCATGTCGCCAAAAATCTCTACATCCTCAAAGACCAGGACCTCGAAAAATATCGGACCGCCTCCCCGGCCGAAAAAGCCGAGCTTCTCGGCCGATGCTACGTCGAAGGGACTCGCGCCTACGAAGACGACGCGTCCGCCAAGCGGGAAATTACCGAGTTAAACCAGCTTATCTACGAAATCTCCAGAAACGGCCCCGATTATAAATATGACGACGACGAGACCGCCAAAATCGCCGAGCTTTATTGGTGGGGCCGCGAAGCGAGCTACGATTACTTCGCCGATTTCTACCAAAGCCTCGGCTTAAAATTCGACGAATTTATCCCCGAATCCTCCGTCGCCGACCTCGGTAAGGAAATCGTCTTAAAAAATACCCCCTCTACCTACGAAAAATCGGACGGCGCAATTATCTTCCGCGGCGAAGATTACGGTCTCCATACTCGCGTCTTTATCAATCAGGAAGGCATCCCGACCTACGAAGCCAAAGACGTCGGCCTAATTTTCAAAAAGGACGCAAAATACCACTTCGACCAGTCTATTGTTATTACCGGCGACGAACAGCGAGAGTATATGCGCGTTGTCATGAAAAGCATCGAACAGTACGCCCCCGACTTAATCAAAAAATCTGCCCATCTAACCCATGGTATGGTCAAGCTCCCCGGCGCCGTTAAGATGAGCTCCCGCAAGGGCAATTTTCTTAAGGCTACTGAACTTCTAGAACATGTGCGATTCTTAGTAGCGATGCAATGCGATGAAGAAGGAGCACCGGAAGGAGACGCACTTAAGGTGCGTCGACTGAGGAGCGCATCTTCTGAAGAAGCAGTGCGCGCTAATAAGATCGCACTCGGTGCTATCAAATACACATTTCTAAAGTCTAAACTAGGCGGCGATATCGAGCTAGACATCAAAGAATCCGTCTCCATGACCGGCAATTCCGGCCCGTACTTACAATACTCCGCCGTCCGTGCTAAGAAGATTCTCGAAAAGAGTACCGGAAGCTCTTCGAACAATAACCTTTCGTCCCCCTTCGAAAAATCCCTTATCCGCAAAATTGCAAACTACGAGCCGATCTTAAAAGAGGCGACCGAGGACTTAGCCCCGCATAAATTGGCGACCTACCTCTATGACCTCGCCCAGGAATTTAGCCGTTTTTACGAAAATTGTCCGGTCGCCGGCTCCGAAAACGAAGCCTTCCGTCTAAAAATCGTCAAAACCTACTTGAAAGTTATTACTCACGGACTTAATTTACTAGGGATTGAAATCCCGGAAAGGATGTAATGAAGAAAGCTACTCTACTTTGGATTGACCTAGAGATGACCGGTCTCGTCCCAGGGAAAGACAAGATCCTCGAAGTCGCCGCCCTCGCGACCGACTGGGACTTAAACGAAATCGCGAGCCAGGAGGCCGTTGTCAAAGTCGACGAGAAGATTATTAAGGACCGCATGGTCGGCGAATTTTGGGAAAAGAATAGCGAAGCGAGAGACGGTCTCATCGCCCAAAACTCCTCTGGAAAATCCGCTAAGGCGGTCGAGACTCTCCTCCTCGATTTCCTCGACGAGTACTTCGAAAAACAAAGCATCAAAACCGATAGCCGCGGCAAGGGAAAAATTATTCTCGCCGGAAACTCTATCCACCAAGACCGTAAATTTATCGACCTCGAATTCCCCAAGTTGAGCCAAAGACTCCATTATCGGATGCTCGACGTCTCCGCTTGGAAAGTCTACTTCGAAGGCGCGCTCCACCAAAAGTTCGCTAAAAGGGAAGCCCACCGCGCCCTTGACGACATTCAGGGTAGTATCGAAGAGCTAAAATTCTACCTTAGTTTTATGAAGGAGTCCAAATGAACCTCGACCAAATCTCCGGTCTCGGCCCTTATACTGTTACGACCGAATCTCTCCCCGACCAAAAATCTCGCCTCGTCTACAAGCCCAAAGATTCCGACAGAGCTTTCCTCGTCGAAAATCCCCATACTATCGAATTTCGCACCGACCAAAAACTCGGCAAACTCCTCGCGGAGAAATACGAATCGGTCATGAAAAGCCGCTACTTCGGCAAAAACGGCCTCGAGCTCGTCCCCTCCGGCCAACTCACCCAAGACGAAATCGAGGACTTAATAAGATTAAGCTATAATCTTAGCAAGAAGTAATTAGTAGCTTTTGTTACAATGCGTCAGTCGCCCCGCAATTTTTACAACTAATACCTAGCCGAAGAACGACCAAAATTAGGAGTTCTGAGGCTAGGCTATTAGTTGTAAAAATTCGGCGGTAGCAGGCGGCGACTAGCGTCACAAAAGCTACTAATTACTTCTTGCTAAGGCTATCCCTAATCTCTTTAAGCAATTTCAGCTGTTGTTTTTGTATATCTTCTTCCTTCTTTTCTTCCGCCTTCTCTTCGGCCGCCTCTTCCTTCCTCGCCTTCTCGGCTAGCGCTTTCGCCCGCTCCTTCATTCTATTCATCGCCTTGACGACGATAAACAGCGAGAACGCTACGACGAGGAAATTAACTACGGCCTGTAGAAACGCCCCATAGCGAATAACTGCCGCGTCGTTCCCGCCGAAAAAGTTATTGATCTTAATCGATAACCCCGAAAAATCGACGCCCCCGATAATTAGCCCCACGACCGGCATAATGATATCGTTAACGAGCGAAGTCACAATCGACGTAAACGCCGCCCCAATGACCATACCTACGGCGAGGTCCATTACGCTCCCTTGCGAGATAAACTCCTTAAACTCGTCTACAAATCCTTTTTTCTTCGCCATAAAAACTCCTAATTATTTCCTCCATTTTACCACATCGCCTCAAATCAAACAACTTATTGACACTTGCATTACATTGTAATACAATAATACTATGACTACTACAACCGCTATCAAAACTGATAATACTCTCATCCAAGTCCGCGTTCCCGCCGACCTGAAACGACGGACCGCCGAGCTTTTTGAAAGCCTCGGTACAACTACCTCGGCCGTAATAAAGATGATGCTCGTCCGCGCTGACGAGACAAAAAGTATCCCTTTCAGAATCCATACAAATGGCTATCCAATCTCTTCCAACGAGGTAATAGATGAAGTCGCCGCGACTTTTGCGCTTGAAGATATGCCCCTAACCGAAAAAAATATTCAAGATCTTCGCGACATTGAACTCGGTCTTAAATCTACTGAAGAAGTCCGGCAAGAACTCTTAGCCGACATTAAACGGAGGCACAAAAAATAATGCAAGACCCTTATTGCTATCCAAACTCTTCCGTCCTCAAAAACAAACTCGGCATTATTGATGAAGACGAACTTTACAACGAAGAGCGAAACTTTACAAATCTACGCGAGGAAGAACTTCTCCGCTCTCAGATTCTTGGCAAATTCGACTTAAAACACCTCCAAGATATTCATCATTACCTTTTTCAAGACATCTACGACTGGGCTGGAAAAATCCGCACGGTCGATATTGCAAAAGGAAATCTTTTTTGCAAAGTCGAATTGATTAGGCCTCAAGCCGAAATTATTTTTAATGGCCTCAAATCTGAAAAGTACCTTCGCGGCCTCGGTACGATACAGTTTACTAATCGTCTCGCCTACTACCTCGGCGAAATCAACGCACTCCATCCTTTCCGCGAAGGAAACGGTCGCTCCGAGCGCGAATTCATCCGCGAGCTCGCCTTCCAAAACGGCTATTTCTTAAGTTTCAAAGATATTACCCAAAAAGAACTAATTGAGACTAGTAAGTCCTCGTTTCTTGGCGATTACTCATCTCTCGCCAACATCCTCGGCCGCTCCCTCCGCCCGCAAAATTAACATGAAATTCCCCTCGCGGGAAATTTTTGTGATATAATAAAACTATACAGGGATTTCATACAGTTAAACGGGAGAAACGTTTTGTACATTATAATAAACAACTTTGATATAGTCTTATGTCGGAGACTGAGAACGGCCCCCTAGAGTCGCTCTGAATCTGCCGACGAGACAGAATCAGCGCTTCTCCCGTATGATATTCCTGTATTATACGAGCTAGGAGGCCGTTCTCATTCCTGAAACGCGAGACGTTTCACAGGTTCAAAGCGATTTAGCCGCCTACTCATCAAAGTAGGCGACTTCTCGTTTGGCCAGGCCATAGCAGGCAAGCGTAGCGGCCACCTACCTATCAACGTGTCTTTATCTGTATTCGTTCAGAGCGACATAGAGCTAAGGACAGGTTGAAAAACAATATCAAAGAGAGGTATAAAACGCTTTAGTTTTGATACCCCAAAATAAGTAAAAAGTAAGGAGGCCTATGGGAAACCATACCAATACAAATCAAACTAATTTGAAATACCTTAAGGGTACTAGAGTTTTATCACCCAGCTCGAGTACCCTTAAGGGAGTTCAACTTATTACGTTTGTAATGGTTGGACTCC
>JAFUBU010000052.1 GCA_017460045.1 Candidatus Saccharimonadota bacterium | reverse complement strand
TACTCGAGCTGGGTGATAAAACTCTAGTACCCTTAAGGTATTTCAAATTAGTTTGATTTGTATTGGTATGGTTTCCCATTTGCCTCCTTACTTCCTTCTTTTTACTTATTTTGGGGTATTAAAACTAATGCGTTTTATACCTCCCTGTTATTTTTTCAACCTATCCTGAGGCCCATAGTCGTTCAAGATGCGACTCAAGATACGTTGTAAGGTACGACTTTTTTGGGTCTAGACTCGCTATACTTTCCCGCAATAGCCTGGACAAGCAAGAAGTCGTCTACCCGCAAGCAGACGACTTTGTCGTTTCGGTCCTGTGAGTAGACGCTCTCGGCATCTACTCAGGGCTCAGGACGGCCGTCTAACTTGCATAACAGCGCGTCATACAAGGGAGAGCCGCCGATCCTCTCATTAGCAAGATCGGAACGACCTTAGACGGCCGTCCTCAACCTCTAATGATTGGAAACGTTATTGTATTTCAAAGTGCAATTCGTCTCTCCCAACAAATCGTATGACGCGCTTAATAACTTTATTATATCACACTTTTTGAAATTAGGACGAGAATTTTAAGTTTTATGGTTGGGAAATTTCTAATTCGCTTTTTTAGATTTTCTTTGCTTGCGGAAATCGA
The DNA here is from genome assembly GCA_017460045.1 of Candidatus Saccharimonadota bacterium. GTDB lineage: Bacteria > Patescibacteriota > Saccharimonadia > Saccharimonadales > Saccharimonadaceae > Nanosyncoccus. Next base: position 5,826 of record JAFUBU010000052.1, on the reverse strand, counting down.
AGAAACAGAATACTACGGCAGCAACGAAACCGAAGATAACGGGCTGGATAATGTAATCGTTTACGGTATAGACGAAGGCGGAATGGGCAATGACGTTGTGCCAGAAGAGGTCGAGAAGCGGCCAAATAATAATCCCGGCGATAGAGATAGCAATTCCGTAAGTTAAGATATAGAGGGGGACGCTATGGTTAACTTTTTCTAAGATGGTCTCTTTTGGTTCTTTCATATGACTCCTTTTGAAAATTATATCATGATTTCGGCCGCAGGGTAATCTTTTTATTAGAGAGGAGATGTGGTATAATAGGAGGCGGAAGCGTGGCCGAGTGGTTGAAGGCGCACGACTCGAAATCGTGTGGGCGTTTACGCGTCTCGGAGGTTCGAATCCTCTCGCTTCCGCCATTTCAAGTTGAAAGCCGGCATCTCGGCCTTTTTTCTTGCTCGCTCGTCCATTAGACGAACTTCGCACGAAGAAAAGACCAATCTGCCGGCTTTCAATCTTGAAATGATGTAAGAGGATGAGAACCGTAGGTTCGTCCTTTCAAGGAAGCGAAGCAACGACAAAAACAAAGTTTTTGGCTTTGCGAGCGACGCAGAAAGGTGAGCTTTTGCGAAGCAAAAGCGATATCCTCTCGCTTCCGCCATTTCAAGTTGAAAGCCGGCATCTCGGCGTTTTTTGTTGCTAAATCGATCTTTTGGCGCGATAAAAAAGCGAGCCGGGCGGCTCGCTTGGGTAGGTACTTATTGGTCGATAAGGCCGACGATTTTGAGGAGGGCTTCGGCGCGAAGCTTGTCGTCCGGGATATTGCGGGCGGCTTCGAAAGCCTTGGGGATAAAGCTTTTATCGTGGCTCGATTCGACGACGGCGGTAATAATGCCAAATTGGCGATCGGCGGAAAGGCCGGCTTTGTCGATAATCGGGACGAGCTCTTTTAGGGCGGTTTCGCGAACGGAATCGAGATCGCCGCTTACCGGAGCCGGGGTCGGCTCGGGGGCCGGAGCAGGCTCTACCGGGGGTTCGGGAGGATTAACGGTAGCGCCGTCCATCGGGGGCATACCGAAATCGTTGGTCGGCGGAACCGGAGGTTCGCCTAAGTTGATTTGAATATTATTTTCTTCGACCGGGGCGGCATTGTTGTCGCTACCGTTCGAAATTTCGTCGATTGCTCGTTGTAAATCGTTGTTGTTAGTTTGACCGAATTGATCCATGACCCACCTTCTTTTTATATTAAATATAACCTATTAATTACCCCTATTATAGCACAAGCGGGTTGGTTTATGCAATAGGGAAATTGAGGATTTTTGGTAATTTTTGAGGCCGGCATGGTATAATTGAGGTATGACAACTGCGGAAGCTACAATCGGAACGCTGAATCGCCTCAACGAATCGAATTTCTTAAAGGCGAGTAGATATATTGAAAGGCTTTTCGAGAGACAAAAACGGAAGACGAAGCCTGGGCTTAAGGTTTATACGAAAGAAGAGTTTATTGCCCTTCTTGACCGGGCCGACGAGGATATTAAGGCAGGGCGGGTTTATACTTTGGAAGAAGTTGAGGAGATGACCAGACAAAAATATGGCTTTTGACATCATCCTAACAGATGGTGGGCGGCGGACGCGTGATCACGTTTTTGATTATTATCTAAGCGTGCTTCAGGACCCATATATTGCCGAAAAAATCTAAATGCGGAGAAAATTGATGATTTTGTCGAGAAAGTCGAGGCGGACGGGTTCCATCGGGAGATGGGCGCCGAAGGCGTCGACGATTTTTTCGCCCTGTTCGGACGGGAAGTAGACGCGAACGCGACCGGAGAAACGTTTCCTGGGATTTAGGACGATGGCGAAATATTCGCCGTCGACGAGGACGCCAAAAGAGCGGTAGTCGACAAAATTGTATTTTCTAGTCCCTTCGGAAAGGCCGGTACTGTCAAGGCGATATTTTAAGTCGCGCGCGGGGCGGACGGAATAAACGATCAGCGCGAGAACGGAGACGACGATCAAGGCGATAAAACTCCACCACTTTAGGAGGATACCGAGTCCGACGAAAAGTAGCCCGACGAAAATTAGGCCAACATACCAGCCGGCCTTTTTATCTTTTTGTACGTATTCCTTGGCTTCCCAAGTGATAGTCTTCTCGCTCATACTTATATTATACACTAATTTGTTCCAAAACCGGGAATAAGCCAACGCATCGCGACGTAGAGAACCGCCCAGATAGCCATACCGATAACGATTTGGACGATACGCATCTTGGCCTTGGCCATTTGCTGCTCGTTGTCTTTAGCGGTCGCGTATTGGATACCGGCGATAACGATACCGATAGTCCCGAGAATACCGACGCCGAAAGTCATAACGGTCAGGACGACGTTTAAGATGAAAAAGATACCGTTGCCATTTTCGCCGTCGACACAACCGAAGAGATTGGTCTCGACCTGGCCCTCGGGGCATTCGGCGAAAACCGGCTTGGTAAGGGCGAGGCTAGCAACTCCGGCGATTAAGAGGAGGGCGGCAAGAGACTTAAGAAAAGATTTTTTCATAATTTACCTCAAATATTCATGTAATTTTTTCGTATCTTTATGCTTTCTAAGTTTCGAGAGGGCCTTGGCCTCGATTTGGCGGATACGCTCGCGGGTCACAGAGAACTCGGCGCCGACCTCTTCGAGAGTATGCGGACGGCCGCCGCCGATACCGAAGCGGAGCTTGATGATTTTTTGCTCGCGGTCGGAAAGAGTACTGATAATTTCGGCGAGCTGTTCCTTCAAAATCTGGTTGGCGGCGGAATCTTCGGGGGCGATACGCTCCTCGTCTTCGACGAAGTCGCCGAGGACGGAATCTTCGTCGTCGCCGTCGCGACCGACCGATTGGTCGAGGGAGGCGATATCTTGTTTAATTTTCATAACGTAGGCGACCTTGTCCGGCTCCATGTCCATTTCCTTGGCGATTTCCTCGATCGTCGGCTCGCGGTTTAATTCTTGAGTCAATTTTCGGGTCGCGCGAAGGACTTTGTTGATAGTCTCGACCATATGGACCGGGATACGAATCGTCCGAGCTTGGTCCGCGATAGCGCGGGTAATCGCTTGGCGAATCCACCAAGTCGCGTAGGTACTAAACTTAAAGCCCTTTTCGGGGTCAAATTTCTCGACCGCCTTGAGGAGGCCGGTATTTCCCTCTTGAATAAGGTCGAGGAAATCGAGGCCGCGGCCAGAGTAGCGCTTTGCGATACTGACGACGAGACGCATATTCGCTTCGACCATCTTGTTTTTAGCTTTTTTATCGCCTTTGGCGGCACGCTTGGCAAGTTTTTGCTCTTCGTCTAATTCTAATAGCGGGATCTTGCCGATTTCCCGGAGATATAAACGGACCGAGTCGTCGGCGAAAGCGTCGACGTTGTCCACAGTAATAGCAAGCTCTTCGTCCGAGAGCTCTTCTTCCTCCGCGAGGTCGACAAGCTCGGGCTCGTCTTCCGGCATCGGTACATTCAAAATGTCGTCTTTTTCTTGCTCCATTTGATAATATTATAAGGGATTTTTTGAAAAAATCAAGAAAGAGCTACTTGGCTTTGATTTTTCGGATTATTTCGTTGGTTTTTTCCTCGTCGTCTTCTACCGTTTCTAGCTCTTTGGCGAGCTTTTCAATCTCGAGCTTCTTTAGGGCTTTTTGGTAACGATCTTTAAGGGACTTAACCTCGGTTTTTAAGTCTTCTTCGGTCCAGTCGCCGTAATATTTATTGAAGAGATCACTCAAGATATTGAGCGTAGCTTCGTCGTCGGGGAGCTCGAAGTTGATGTCGGAGCCGGCGCTTCCGCCGAAAAGCTGAATCGCGAGGAGGCAGTCGCCGCTTAGCTTCAAGGTCGTATCGAGAGAGGTTTTGTCGACGGTAGTTTTAACCTGTTTAAGGCGCTTGGGGCGAGAGGCGGGGAGTTTTTTGGCTCTTAAATCTTCGAGCGTAACGTCGAGACGCTTGGCGACGAGCTGTTCGTAGTGTTTTTTCTCGATGGGGTCTTGGAGATAAGAAATCAAGCGGACGGCGACGTCGGAATAGGTCTTTTTCCCTTCGGCGGTATTTAAGTTTAAGGTCTCTTCGTAGCGGTCGAGGAGATAATCGACGGCGGGCTTTTTATTTTCGACAGCCTCCTGCCAAAGTTTCGGGTCTTTTTGGATCAATTCGTCGGGGTCTTTGCAGCCATGGTAATCGGAAATAACAGAGAGCGAAATCCCAAGAGCGCCGGCGAGATTGATGACGCGCTCGGTCGCTCGAAGGCCGGCTTCGTCGCCGTCGTAAGCGAGACGGACGTCGGTCGTCAGACGGCTCAAGATTTTCAGATGTTGTTCGGTCATCGCGGTACCGGAGGTCGCGACGGTTGTTTTGACGCCGGCTTGGTGGCTCGAGATGACGTCCATATTCCCTTCGACGATGACGACGTAATTTTTTTCGCGGATAGCCGGCTTGGCCTGGTAAAGGCCGAAGACGAAGCGGGATTTGTTGAAGAGGAAGGTCTCGGGGGTATTAAGGTATTTAGGGATACCGTCTTTTTCGAGAGTACGGGCGGTATAGCCGATAACTACGCCGTTCGGGTCGATGAACGGAATCATCATCCGGCCGCGGAAGAGGTCGCCGCCGTATTGGTTTAGGAGACCGGCGTCTTCGAGCTCTTTCTTGGAGTATTTTTTGGAAGTCAAAAATTTAACGAGAGGAGTCTTAGCGTTCGGCGAGTAGCCGATCCGGAATTCTTTGAGGGTTTGTTTGTTAAGATTACGGTTATAGAAGACATATTCGCAGGCGGCTTTGTTTTTGCTCAGGGCGAACTGGTAATATTTAGTCGCGAGCTCGAGCGCGTCTCTTGCGCGGAGTTTTCTTTTGGCGAGGGCTTTGTCGCCGTCGCTGTATTTTTTGAGCTCGACGCCAGCTCGGGCGGCGAGTTTTTCGAGAGCCTCTCTGAAGCTAATACCTTCGACTTCCATGATAAAGGTAAAGATGTCGCCGCCTTTGCCGGCGGAAAAATCGTGCCAGATACCTTTCTCGGGGGAGACCATAAAGCTCGGGGTACGGTCGACGCCCCAGGGAGAATGGCCCTTTAAACTACGGCCGGCGCGCTTTAATTCGATATAGTCGCCGACGACATCTTCGACGGGAAGGCGGGACTTGATTTCTTCTTTAACATCTTCCATTTATATAATTATAACACTTGGAGGGTGTGATATAATTGTAATATGGACGACATCGCATATTTGAATCAGATAGCGAAAGATAATCGAGCGGTCGCTTATGGTCCGACAAAAGAGCATATTATCGAACCGAAGTGGATAAAGTTTATTGCTTTGGCGGGCGTAGCGATAATTTTGATGATGATTGTCGGGATAATTCTCGGGAGTCGCGGGGGCGGGGAGCGAGAGATGCTCGATAAAATCTATCTTAGGACGGAGAATTTATCGGAGTCGATTTCGAATTATGACGAGAAAGTAAAGTCGTCGGAGCTAAGGTCGATGGGTAATTCGCTGTTGATAGTTCTGCGCGAGACGAATGCGAAGGTCGCGGGGATTTTGACGGCGAACTACGAGTCGGTCGAGCCGTCGGAAGAGTTGACGACTTCCGAGACGGAGTACATCGCTTCGGTCAACGGGAATTTGGAGTACGGGCGGATTTCGGGGCTGCTCGATCGGTATTTTGTCCGAGAGATGTCGAGGGAGATAGTTTTACTACAGTCTTTGGAGACCGAGGCAATCGAGGAGAGTTCGTCGGCGGAGGTCAAAGAGGTGCTGGCGAGTTCGTGGAATAATTTGAATACGCTTGCGGGGCAGTTTGAGACCTTTAGCGATTTGGCGAACTAACG
>JAFUBU010000009.1 GCA_017460045.1 Candidatus Saccharimonadota bacterium | reverse complement strand
TCTCGCCGTGTACTCTGCTAAAAAGTTTTCTCGGGTCGGCTGTCATACTAATTCCATTTTACCATATCCTCGCCACCTGACCAACATATGATAAAACGCTTGACATTTTTAGTTCTTCGAGCTATAATGCCTGCAGTAGACCGGGCGATTCGTAGGTAAACCCTGAAGCGCTTTTTGCAACTGAAATTAAAGCACTTTCAAAACAGGAGGAATAATTATGAAGATTTTTGACAAGATTGCAGATGTATTCGGGCTCGACCCGAAGGAACCCGTAAACGAGGATTCGAAGAAAGACGAGGGGGCAAAGCCCGAATCCGAGGAGAAATCTGAGGAGAAATCCGAGGAAACCCCGAAAGAGGAGCCCAAGGACGATACCAAGGACGGCGCTCCGGAGGAGTCTCCGAAAGAGGAATCAGGGGAGGATAAGCCTGATGATTCTACTAAGGAGTCCGAGGAGAAATCCGAGGAAACTCCAACAGAGGAATCTAAGGACAACACCCCGAACGAGTCGGAAGACGCAGAGAGCATAATGGCGAAAGCCAAAAAGCTCATCGAATCCGATGAGAAGAACATCGAGGACATGCTTCCTTGCTTCGAGAATTATATCCGAAAACACCCTGCATATCGCGAGGTGATAGTGCTTGCTTCTCCTCGGAGAAAGCTTGAAAAACGCTATCGTGATCGCCTGGAACCTGGAAGTCAGGAACTCTTGAAGCTGAAAGAAGTCGAATCCATCTTGAAAAAGGATTACGACAAGGCTGAAAGAGACGACATGTTTAAAACTCGCTTCAAAGAGGTTGAGTGTTATGCTGACGGAACTCCAGCTTCCGAGGAAGATATTGAAGCATGGAATAGGAAAGCCAAAATCCCGGCTCCGGAGGAAACTCCCGGAGACGGTTCCAGCGGCAGTGACTCAGCCGCATAATACCTCCTGTGGGCATCCGCCTAAACGGCTTTGACCGACAGGAGGTGGATGTCCACCGATCTACTGGTCCGGCGGGACCTAAAACACGCGCCCATCGATGGTGGCCGACGAATGGCAGCGTCGACCGCCATGCTCCTTTCAACGGTCCTGAGCATGACTCTAAACTGCTCAAAATACCTCGTAAACGCGGGGTATTTTCTTATGCTTAAAATATTGTCTCAGTATTGACAAATAACCTCTAGTGTGATATAATGGACGCAGTCTATGCGTTGAGAGGTTAGGCTCACAATGTGTCAAGACGACCGTTAAAAAGTCGGATCATCTCAGATACGAAACGTATCTGATTTAGCATAAATTACTTCGTTATTCCAAGGAGGCGTAATTTATGCCTCCTTGTTTATATACAGACTACATTAACCTAGTTTAAAAATAGATCAAAGGAGGTAAAAATTATGTTGATGTGGATTAAATTTGGAGTCGTAGTACTCCTCAGCATTTTCGCAACGGGCGTTACCGTCGCAACCATCGAGGCTGTCAGGCAGAAAAAGGACAGCGAAAATTATCAGAAGTTATCCGGAGGGAACATTGCTTGTCTTTGGGTAGTACTTCTGCTAATCACGCTGCTAGGCAACTCGCCGAGTAACTTATTGTTGACAATAGTACTCGGAGTTTTACTTGTTCTCGGAGTTCTTTGGACTCAGGGGACCAAGAAGGGCGGCCACGGCCGGCGGACTGCATGTTCTGTATCATTTCTTGCTCTTCCGATTACGGTTGGGATAGGTTTCAATATTGCAGAAGCCTTAAGCAGCCTCGGTTGGGAGCAAGGGAGCAAAGAACTTCTTTGGGCTATCGGTCCGGTACTGTTTTATTTCATAAACAGCATTTCTGGCCATTCCGCGGTGTTATACTATCGCGAAGTAGCTGGAGAAGAGCCGGTAAAAGAAGCTGCAAAAGATTGGGTCCCGCAACTTGTAATTACGGCACTATGTGCTATAGCAATTGTGGGATTTTCAATATTCATCGCACAGAATAGGGAGGTGATGTAAGATGAAGAAAAAGATTTTTTCGGTCGCAATGTGGCCGGCGATAATAGCGGCAGTTGTCCTTGGTATCATTTCCTTTGGTATTTATAGGACCAAAGCTGCTAAAGAACAGGATGAGCCCATCGTCGAAAAGGCAACGGAAATAACCGACCTCGCTGAGGCTCCAAAAGCAATAACTCTTGAATACGACCCAATGGCAGAGGTGAAAAAAGCTCGCGCCAGTTGGGCTGATGCCAAAGGGGAGATATCCGAAGCGGAGTTAGCAGTTCTCGCTAGCGGCAATGCTTACGGACAGATTGACGAAGCCGACGAAGAGTTTGATAGTGATGAAGCTATGAAACGGTTAAAGGCAATCTTGCCCACTGGCCCAAGGAGAACGGGGCTCAGGAATGCCTACAAGGTATTCCTTAATTGCTACGAAGGCGCTGACACTACTAAGATTGAGATTTACCCGGTTTCAGATTCATTTCCAATGAACATTGAAACCAAGTCTGCTAAGGACCCCGAAACGGGTAAAAGCTTAATCTACGAGCGGATACATAGCGGCGAAAAGAACGACTTCGTCAATTATGAAATTAGTTTTGCGACAGCCAGAGTGTTTGGCTCTAAGCAGAATGATGAAGATTCGTTCAAAGAGCAGCTATACTACCTCGTTCGCAACTACGTCGCCTTCGTGGAGTTACTTGACGAATGGGGCGAGGCTACCACGCTCGGAGTTGAAAACAGAGAAATCTGGGACTTCTTCGATGTCGGTATTGCAATCGCCAACAAGAATCAAGAAATCCCTGAAGATGCTGAGGAAGCCCCGGGAGTCTATGCGATTCTTGAGCCGGGTTCGGATGGACGGTTAAAGTATACGACTGAGTGGGAAAATGTAATGGTCGATTTTATTATTTGGGCCGACAGATTATCCTACGAGGGAACGTACGAGTGGTATACGCGCGAGCGCGGATACCTTGGACCTGCAGACGGAACCGCTCATGATGACGTTCGCTATGATTTCGATGAAAGCATTGCGAATACGAGAGCGAACTTTACAACCGACCCGGAGCGCCAGGTTAACCTTCCTTCGGAGATTGTCTCAATCAGGGACAAAGGTATAAGGGTATCTGATTTTATGGGTATTAATCTCGTAACATCAGATGCGGAGCTTTATACTGAAGCTCCAAAGGTGAAGAAAGCAACTCTCGACAAGGTCAAGGACGGCGGCGAAATCACGGTAGTGGATTACACCCTGCCGACGAAGCAGCAACCTTCCGGCTCGACAAAGGTTACCTATACTGCGTCGACCGGCGAGGTGAAGCCGGCACCTACGCCGACTCCGAAGCCGAAGAAGTACGACAAGAAAAAGGAGGCGGACCCTCAATACAAGCCGGAGAATGCAATCATCGCCGGTGTCAATATTGGGGAAAACCTCGACCCGTTCCAGCCTGTTGGCTCCGTGCCGCAGACCTGGAGCACGGAGGTCGCAACTTCTCAAGGCGGCAACGAGTCGGCCTATACTCAGGCAATCGAGTCGGGCTCTTGGGAACCGTCTGGGGAGTCGAACAATAACACTCCCTCTCCTGGGACGACGGTAGTCAACGCTACTGTCACGGATGAAAAGGGTGAGGAGCATACCGCTACTGAGACCTGGCATCAGGATGATAACACCGGTGCCAATGTCGCAGATGCGGACTACTCCGAGCCGACTAGTGATGGTGGCTCTGAAGACGTTCATGTTAACCACGCAGAGGCTGAAACCGAAGCGCCTCATGACGTCGATACGTCGGATCATGAGTCCTCTGGAAGTGAGTCTTCGGGCAACACCTCTGACTGGGATGGCGACGAGTCGTTCTAAAAATGCTGGAAAGCCGGCGGGCTATAAACGCAATTTATGCTAACGCACATTACTCACGGGCGGCCTCGCGCCGCCCTGAGTTCAAGAGTTTGGTATTTGAGATGATCCGAGTTTTTCGCGGTTAAGACGAAAATTAAAAATTTGGTTAGCAAGAAAATTATTATTAATTTTATTAGAAAGGAGTTTTACACTATGAGTAAAGCTATCAAAATCGGTGCAGCTCTCGCTATTTCGGCGGTAGCTGGACTTACTATTGCCGAAGGTGTTTCCGCCTGGGGCGATAGTGACAATGGTCGCCAGAGCTATACTTTGGAACAAGTAGAGTCCGGCGCTTTGAAGAACAAGATTGTCTTCAACTCCATTTCCAATAGCACTATTGGAAATGAAAAATATTTCGTCTCTGCTCGCGAGAACGACGGAAGTACGGATGTCAACAAAACTTGGCAGACCGGCGAGCTTACTGTTGAAGAGGGTAAAGAGTACATTATCCGTCTCTATGCTCACAACAACAACCCCCAAGGTACCAATACCGTAGCTAAGGATACTACCGTTCGGTTTAATATCCCGACTACCTCTGAAAGTACTTTGACCGTGAACGGCTACATCAGCTCTTCGAACGCTACCCCGAAGCAATACTGGGATAGTATCATCTTCAAGGGCCCGGATGGCCGCTCGTTCTACCTCGACTATGTAGAGGGTTCTGCTACCTTCTGGAACAACAAGATTGGCCTCGGTGGCCTCAAAGTTTCCGACAATGTTATTACCACTAACGGTATCAAAATCGGTTACGAGAGCCTCGACGGTAACATCCCTGGTTGTTACGAATACGCTAGCTACACTACTATCGTAGTCAAACCTGTCTTTACCGACAACAATTTCGTCGTCGATAAGCGGGTCAAGCTTCACGGTTCCGACGCTGATTGGAGCGAATCCGTCGAAGCTAAAACTGGTGATTTAGTTGACTTCGTCATTAAATACCAGAACACCACTGAAAATGCTGTTTCGAGCGTCGCACTTCGCGACATCTTGCCGAACAACATGGAGCTTGCCTCTGATATCGTTCTTAAGAACGGTACCAATCCGAACGGTCTCGTTTTGAAGGGCAATGCTACTACTGGTTGGGTTGATATTGGTGGCTACGGTGTTGATGCTAAAGCCTACATTTATCTTACCGCCAAAGTTGTCGACAAAGATATGATCTGTGGTAAAAACATTCTCCGTAACTGGGGCCAAATCGGTGTCGGTTCGGTCACTCGTCAAGATTCTGCGGACGTAGTCGTCCAGAAGACTTGCGACGAACCAGAACCAGAGCCGAAGAAAGATTGTACTACTAATCCAGAGCTTCCGGAATGTAAGAAACCTGAACCGGAGCCGGAAAAGAACTGTACTACCAATCCGGAAATGGCCGAGTGTAAAAAGGAAGAGCCCAAGAAGGACGATACTCCGAAAGAGATGCCTTCTACCGGCGCTACCGAAATCGTAGCTGGCGCTCTTGGTGTCGGTTCTACCGTTACCGCCGCTGGTTACTACCTTGCTAGCCGCAAAACTTTGCGCTAAATGACCGCTCCACGGAAGAGGTTTGACCTCATCTACGGCAAGAAACTGCCAAGAAGCGTGTAAGCGCTCCCATAAAAGCCCTCTTAGCCTCGCGCCAGGAGGGCTTTTTGCTCTCCGTTAGTTTTTACTAGCGGAGTTTCGAAAAATCTTAAATTTCTTAGCTTATTTTCATTCCGCCTATGGTATAATGGATGTATGGATCAAGACAAGGTCAATCCTTTTGTATCAAGCCCCGACGCTAGTGCCGGCGGTACTCCTAGTGACCAAAATCTTCAGGCCGCCCCGGCTATGCCGGTAAATCCGTACGCCCCCGCCGGTGCGCCTTACGCTCCGGGTAGCAATACCCCCGCTCCGGCTTTTGCCAACCAAGGTGCTCCCGCTCCGCAGCTTGCAGACCCCGCCGTCCCGAACACCGCTCCGCGGTTTTCTAACCCCGACCCGGCTTACACCTCGATTTCTCCCGCCCCGAGTGTCACTACTCCCGCTCCGGACAAGCCGAAATTCTTCACGAAGAAGTTCATCATCTTCGCCTCCGTCGGCCTCATCCTCATCGTCGCCGCCGTAGTTGCAGGTACTATCCTCCAGGGAAGCCGCGGCGGGAATAGTTCTGATCAATCTTCCGGCAACACCACATTCAATTCTTATATGAACTATATTCTGACCGGAAGCCAATCGGGCGCCGCCTATCAAAGTGAATATAACATAGGTGAAATATACTATATTGAAAAAGCGTTCAGTAGCGCCGATAGTTTCAATCGCTCTGTGGCGGGCGAAATCGCGACGAATTGGGACAAGGTCTATACTTCTCTTAGCGATACCCAAAAGAATTCGGCCGCCGTTGAGGACTATAATGCGCTCGTTGAGGTATTTAGACTATACTCGCAGGTCCCACCACTCTCGGACGAGGCTTTACTATCGGCCTACACGAGCGGCAGTGGCAAAAACTACCTAACAGATTACTACTCCGCTTATGACAACGGCAACTCTGTTTATGCTAAAAGCTACGGCAAAATCTTGGTTGACCAAGGCGAGGCCGCCTTTGCAAAATACCAGATTTATTCTAGAGAAGGTTGCTTGCCTTCGGGGGCCCTAGACGAGGAGTGTATTAGCATGAAAATCCTTAGCGAAGAAGACCAGGCAACCATGTTCAGCTATAATCAGCTTACTAGCCAAGAAAGGGTCGCATTGGCAGACTATACCTCTACGCTCGTTACGAGTGTATGGGATGTCAAGCGTGTTGTTAACGGAGAAGAACAATCATGAAAACACGCAGGATAATTACTGCACTCTTTTTGCCAATAGCCATAGGCGTGCTAACAGCTGTCGCCATTGCAAAACCAGCCTCGGCAGCAGCCGATGAAAACATTATGCGAACAGTTTACAATGCACTATTGTATCGTTGCTACACCGGCGGGTATGTTAACAGTATCGTAGAGAATGAAAATCAAGATCTTTGGCACGAGAGTTTTGATGACAATAAAAACATTTTCAAGGCAGAAGTCGCTTCAGTAAAAAGCGCTCTATTACCGAATGGCTGGACGACCGTCTCGGGTGACAGCCTAAGCTGTGTCGAACTATTTGCCGGGAATGCCGGCACGTTCTCGGGCTTTAAATCCATGTATAACCTACCGACTGAGAATAAGGCCCTACTTGACAAGCTCGGCTACGATTTGGCTATGACCGGACTCAGCGGAGCGACAAAACAGACCTGCTTCAAACCGGTATTTACGCTCGGCACTGCGCTAGAGGTCAATTCCAATGGTTGGCTGCCGGGCGGTTGGGAACGACAAGGTAGCCTGACTAATACCTCTACCTCAAACGGCCCGGAGGCCTGCTTCGAAACTGACGCTAGTGGAACTATTACTGCTAAAGGCACTAAAGGCGATGCTAGCAGTCAACATGGCGATGGTAGTGTCCTCAGCTATGACTTAGTTTTCGATGGGAACATTCTTGAATTTATAGTTAACACAAGCGCAGCGAGACCAGCTATTGACCTAGTGTATAACATAGGTGAGACTAAAGTTAGTGATTTGATTAGCGCTATGCAAAGCGAATTAGAAGGTAAAGAAATCAATGTAACTACCAATACGAGGGTCGACGACGACCCAGTTACAGGCCAAGCTCGCAGAACTAGACAAGTTCTAGTCTACAATGATATTACCACGAGCGAAAAGAACAATAGCTCGCTAACGACAGGGACCTACAATTTCTGTAACAATAATGCCGTATGCGCCTCGAATCGAGCGGGCCAAAATATTTTTGGCACATCCAATCGTGCTCTCTCTGAAAGTCAAGTCGCGACGATTTACCTAGATTATATTAACCGCTACACAACCTACACCTGTAATGAAAACGACGCTGGCACTAAGGTACGTCTAAAGATTGGCAGCGAATGGAAAACCTGTGCAATCTCTTATGCCAGCAAAGATACCTTCAATGGAGTAGATTCTAATCGCCTGTTTGGAGTCACGGTCTCACTCAATGATATTATTGACTATCTCGGCGCGACTGACTATGAAAACGTAGAAGGATTAGAAAGGGAGAATAACACCGGCATCGTCACGCCCCCGCCGTCTGAAGAAGGAGGAGAGGCGACTACTGCTTCAGAAGAATGCTACGGCTCTCCTGGTACGCTCGGAATGAGCTGGCTTCTCTGTCCGGTGCTATCAGGACTTTCAAACACTCTAAACGGCGTTTATAATAATATTGTCCAAGATTATCTAGTAGTTGAGCCTAGCCTTGTCACGAATCAAAACACCTATAATGCCTGGCAATTCTTCCAGAATGTATCAAACATCATCGTAGTGATATTACTCTTGGTCGTCATCTTTTCTCAGCTTACGGGCATTGGCATCGATAATTACGGCATCAAAAAGATTCTTCCTAGGCTCATTATCTGCGCGATTTTAATCAACCTGAGCTATCTCATTGTACAGCTGCTAGTCGACGTATCGAACATCGTCGGAAATAGCATAGCAAATATATTTAACATTTCTAGCATTCAGATTGAAGCAAGCGACTATCAAAGCCTGAGCATTGCATCACATGTACTTGGAATAGCCGTTGGCGCTGGTGGAGTTATTGGAGTTGCTGCAGTAGTTGCAAATCCGGCGATTTTACTATCGTTTCTCGGAGTTTTACTCACCGGGTTGATATCCGTCCTGGTTATGTGGTTAATCTTAACCGCTAGGAAAGCTGGGGTTGTCATCGCCATGGTCCTAGCACCGGTTGCTTTTGCTATGTATCTTTTGCCGAATACCAGCAAATTTGCTAAGAGCTGGGTCAATCTTATAAAGGCGTTGCTCTTAGTTTATCCTCTAGCTTCGTTGCTGATTGGCGCAAGCTTCTTTGCAAGCGATTTGCTAGCAAACTCTTCTGATGGAAATATGATTTTGCCAGCTATGCTTCTCCGCGTTGTGCCATTCCTCGCCCTTCCGACGTTATTTAAGAAGTCACTTGATGCTTTTGGCAATCTCGGCACAAAGATTCAAGGCTTCGGCCAAACGCTCGGTCGTGGAGCTACTGGGGCATTGCGTAATGCTGATTGGTATAAGAACGCCCAAGAGCGCGGCATAGA
>JAFUBU010000051.1 GCA_017460045.1 Candidatus Saccharimonadota bacterium | reverse complement strand
TGGCGCCTCTTGGTCCGCCTTCCTCCGCCGCCAACAAGCCCTCCGCGCTGAATCGCGCGCCAAAAATGAAGAAACCGTCAAAAACGTTGGCAATATTTACTCCAATGCTCGCCGAACCGGCCGTCGTATCGTTGGTTGGCGCGAAGATGGAACCCCAATTTATGCCACTCGCACTTTGCGGGACGCAAACGGAAAAGTTTCAAAAGACGAATTTGGCAATGACCTTACCGCAGAGAAGATTAAAGTTAACCGCGACATGCGCGAGGAATACCGAAATCGACAAATGGCTCTTCGTGCCTCTGGTGAAAGAGATCGCCTTGAAGGAGCAATGGGCGAAATCGGCGCCTATATGAAAGAAGGCGACTTTAAGGACTCTGCTCTCCAAGCCATGTCTAAAGGCCAGGCTAAGAACTTCGAATATTCTATGACTCAAAAATCCGCTCTTGCTCGTAATGCTCGTGCCGACCAACGTTATTACACCGAACAGATTCGTAAAGCTTCCGAACGCGACGAGCAAGGCCGCATTAAGAACATTCGCGATTACAATCGCCTTATCAAAGCTGGCGCCGGTGCCGATGCCTACGATACAGATGAGACTATCCAACAAAACGCTATCACTACTGTAACCGCCGATGCTTATGACGCCTACGAAAAGGAACGTGCAATTACCTCTCAACGCTATACTACTCTCTTTGATAAACAAGTTACTAAAGATGTCCTGGCTCAATACAAGTCCGCCCTGAAGTCGACTAATATCGACGCTATTACTGCCGCCCAAAACACGCTCATGAAGCGCGGCGACCTCGACAAAATCAGCGAAAATCTCCGCAACTTCATGGACCAAACCGGCGAATATGCCAATCTTGGCGAAGATAAGCGTCTTCGCCTTGGCACAGATTTCGCCAATGTTTTAGCTTCTAACCTCCTCAGCATGAAAGGGGCAGATCCTATCCTTGGACGCCTCGGTAAATCTATCAACATGGAAACTTGGCAATCTACTAACGGTAACCGCAGCGAAATCATGACCTTCTACGATTACATCTACGGCAATAAAAATGGCGGCCAAAATCAAGCTAGGACATCCATAACCGAACTTCTAAAGGGGACTAGCATCAAAGATGCCGACCGCACTTTCTTCGGCGATTTACGAGACACCGCTGCCGCCTATAATTTTTCAGAAGAGGAGTATACTCAGCTAATCAAAAGCATGATGCCACAGTTTATCTCTGGCATACCTACCTTTGAATCTGGCAGCGAACAAATTATTGGCTCTATGCGTACCCTTACCGGCATGGCTAAAGACAGTAACGACCATTGGGTCAACCATGATAAAGATGGTAACCCCTTACAGATTCATACAGATCTTATTCGGACCTACATCAAAGGAATGACCGATAAAGACCTCAATTCCTTCAAAACCGATGCCTTTGAGGCTATCTGTGAAGCCATTGCTCAAACCAACGGCACTACTTGTTACGACAACGACGGCAAATTCAAGGCAGATGTCCCAACGGTCGTTCAGACAACCCTCCGCGAATATGCCGACAACGATATGCTTGCCACCATTCAAAACAACGTCAATCAAGGTACCAACGTCGGCATGAAACCAAAAATCATGCGCGCCTTCGGCATCAAAGCTCCAGACAGTTATCAGGCAACCGACAACTAACCTTTACAAAAAACAAATCTATGATATAATACTAACTAGGATTTTTGTTCTTTGGCGCAGGAGGTGACCTTATGACGTACATTATCAAATATATTGTCTTTCATTCACCAAAAATAGCCCTGGCTATCACAGCCGCTGCTTTCCTTGTTACTTGTGTTATATGCATTATACAATATGTCGAACGGAAAAAAGTCCTTAAAGATGAAACTCGTTACGAACATCAACGAAAAGAACGGGAAAGAGCAGAAAAAGCAAGAGAAAAGGAGAAGCTAGAAAAAGAAAGGCTCGTTCGTGAAGAAAAAATCAGAAAGGCAAGGCAAAAATCTTAGCCCAAGCGCCGCCCCGCGGCGCTTTTTTCTACCTCCTCCCCTAGCCCATTTTCCATCAAAAACTAAACTCAAGTATGTTATAATTACTATATGGCACAATACAAGGTCCCGCAAGATGTTGAGGCCGACGATAAACTGCTTGGGCCGTTTACCTTTCGCCAATTCGTCTATCTTATGGTTATGGGCGGAATGATTGCCCTTGCTGTTGCTTTGTTCCAACTTTTTCCATTCCTCGCCCTCCTGCCCCTACCTTTCGCTATCTTTTTTGCCGTCCTTGCCCTCCCCCTTAAAAAAGACCAGCCGATGGAAACTTACCTCGCCGCCGTCGTCTCTTATCACTTAAAGCCTAAAAACCGCTTTTGGAATCCCGGCCAGCGCGAGTCCACTATCCAGATTACCGCCCCCAAAATCGTCGAGCAACCTCGGACTAGAAACATTACCGGCGAAGAGGCTTCGACTCGTCTCTCGTTCCTCGCCAACGTCGTCGATACGGAGGGGAATAGTCTTCGGGGCTCCGCTCCGGCCCAGCCGATGCAACCAACTTTCTACGCCGAAAATATTTCCGCCCCCGACGTTCTCGACGTTACTCCTCCGGACCAACTAACCCAAATGATGAACAACAATCAAAACTCCCAGCGCGCCGAAATCATTAACCAAATGCGTGCGACTTTTGCCGCTCAAAACAACCCTGGTACCGCCGGCTATATCCCGACCGTAGAAACCTCGCCCGCCCCCCAACCAATCCAGCCCCAGTCAATCCAGCCCCAACCTACCCCCCAGCCCGTCGCGCCCGTCGTCCCGGTCGCCCCTGAGCCCTCTATCCAAGATATGCTCGCCACTCCAAGTACTAACCCCGCGCCTCAAACGCCCAACCCCGAACCTACTATCCCCGTTGGCGTTCCTCGCCCCGCTCCCGAGCCGGAGCCGGAAGTCGTCCTCCCGACCCCCGAAGAACTCGCTGCGATTGAGCCTCTCCGCTCGGACGTCGTAATCGAGCCCGACCTCGCCGCTATGAAGCGCGCCGCCGAAAACAAAGCTCGCCTCGCCGCCCTCGCTAGCGACAAGGAACTCTCCGTCGCTACCATCGCCAAGGAGGCTAACCGTATCGCAAAAGATGACGAAGTTTATATATCATTACGCTAAAGAAAGGAGAAAGAGATGAACCCTCAAAATCAGTTACAAAATCAGCCCCAATACCCGGCCCCGCCGCAAGCTCAACCGCCGCAGGCCCCCGGCCAAGGCCAGCCCGTCTACCAAACCCAGCCTCTCCAGCCCCAAATGCCAAACCCTGCTATGATGCAAGCGACCCCGGACCTCCCAATTTCTACTCAATCTACTCTCCTTATCTCCGAGCTCCGCGACTCGCTCGTCATCATGAAAGACGGCTCCTTCCGCGCCGTTATCGCTTGCCAATCTATCAACTACGATCTTATGTCCGAAATGGAGCGCGACGGCGTCGAATATTCTTACCAACAATTCATCAACTCCCTAAGCTTTACTACCCAAATCCTCGTCCGTTCCCAGCGCGTCGACATTGGCCCCTATATCGAGCGCCTCGCTGATATCCGCCGCAAAAACGACAATATGCTCCTTGGCGTCTTGATGGACGATTACATCGACTTTATCGACGCCCTTTCCCAGGAAGCCAACATCATGGACAAATCTTTCTTCATCATCATCCCGTATTACCCCGACCCCAACGCCGAAAAACTTCTCCAACAGACTAGGAACTTCTTCAAATCTTTTAGCAAATCGAAAGAGCCCCAAGTTACCAAAATCGACCGCACAACTTACGATGCCGCCATTAAAGAAATCAACAACCGCGTCGAATCGGTTATGAACGGCCTCTACAATATTGGCATCCATTCCGTCCGCCTCAATACTCGCGAGCTCGCTGGTCTCTATTACAACTTCAACAATCCCGATACCGCCGTCCGCGAGCCGCTCGTCGATTTTAACCAAGTCGCAACTACTTATGTTAAGAAAGGAGAAAAAAATGTCCAAGCGTAAAGACAAGAAACAAAAGTTACAAGCCAGAGAGATGCAAAACGCCGAGGAGCTCGAGATCCAGCGCGCCTTCGAGCAAGGCATTACGACCTTGCGCGACCTTATCTCGCCGTCTTCGATCGAAATCCACGCCGACTACTTCCGCCTCGGGACTAAATACGGCCGTACCCTCTACGTCTATGGTTATCCTCGCAGTCTCTATACCGGCTGGCTTTCCCCGATTATCAATATCGACGAAGTTCTCGATATTTCAATGTACATCTACCCGGTTGATACCGGCGTTGTCATGAAAAACCTCGAAAAGAAAGTTACCCAGCTCGAGGCGTCTATCGCCGTCAACTCCGAGCGCGGCCGTATCCGCGACCCTGAGCTCGAAGCCGCTATCGGCGATGCTGAGGAACTACGCGACAACCTTCAGGTCGGTCGCGAAAAGTTCTTCCGCTTCGGTCTCTACGTTACTCTTTGGGCCGACTCCCTCGACGAGCTCAACTTCGTCCAAAGAAAAATCGAAACTATCTTCGGTCAACAAATGATTTTCAGCAAGGTCGCTAGCTCCCAGCAAGAACAGGGCATGAATAGTACTCTCCCCCAGTGTACCGACCAGCTCCAAATCCGTCGCAATATGAATACCGGCGCTATCTCTACCTCCTTCCCGTTTACCTCCGCCGACCTTACTCAAGAGAAAGGTATTCTCTATGGTATCAATATGCACAATACCGGCCTCGTCATTTTCGACCGCTTTACTCTTGAAAACGCCAATATGGTCGTCTTCGCAAAATCTGGCGCCGGCAAATCTTTCGCCGTCAAGCTCGAAGCGCTCCGCTCGATGATGATTGGTTCTGAAATTCTCATCATCGACCCCGAAAACGAATACCAAAAACTTTGCGACGCCGTCGGTGGTAGCTATATCCGTTTGAGCTTAAATTCCGACGTCCGCATCAATCCTTTCGACCTCCCCAAGGTCGTCGACAGTGAAGACGCCAACGATGCTCTCCGCGCCAACCTCGTTACGCTCCATGGCCTCTTCCGCCTCATGCTCGGCGGCTCTCAGGTCGGGCCAAACGGCCAGCTCGTCCCCGCCCTCTCCGCCGCCGAAGAAGCCGACCTCGACCAAGCGCTAATCGATACCTACGCCCGCGCCGGTATTACTTCCGACCCCCTTACCCACCAATCTACTCCCCCGACTATTTTAAATCTCTACGATACCCTCCTTCATATGGGCGGCTCCGGTCCGGCCCTCGCCCAACGCCTTAAAAAGTACACGACCGGGACTTTCGCCGGTATCTTCTCCCAGCAGTCGAATATCAATATCAACAACCAAATGGTCGTCTTCAATATCCGCGACCTCGAGGACCAACTACGCCCCGTCGCGATGTACATCGTCCTCTCCCATATCTGGAATATCATCCGCGCCAATCAGAAGCGCCGTATCCTTATCGTCGACGAGGCTTGGCAGCTCATGGACCACGAAGATTCCGCCAACTTCCTTTTCTCCCTCGCCAAGCGCGCCCGAAAATACTACCTCGGTCTTACTACCGTTACCCAAGACGTCGAAGACTTTATGGCCTCAAAAATGGGTCGCGCCATCGTTGCGAACTCTTCGATGCAACTCCTTCTGAAGCAAAACCCGAGCGCCGTCGATGTCCTCTCTGATGTCTTCAAGCTCACCGAGCAGGAAAAGAAGCTCCTCGCCAACTTCCCGGTCGGCAACGGCCTCTTCTTCGCCGGCCAAAACCACGTCCATATCCAAGTCATCGCCTCCGACACCGAAACCTCATTGATTACAACGACACCAGGAGCCGAAGCAGGCAAAAGAGCCTAGCTCTTTTGCTTAGCGAGGCGACCGCCCCTTGGGACGCGGAAGGCCGAAGGCCTACGCCGTGACGTCTGACGCGAAGCATCAGACTAACCCCCAAGACAAACAGCCCCGCCTACCAAAAAACTTCCCCGCGGCCAAACGCCGCAGGGAATTAACTTAAAGTACTGTGAGCAGTAGTTCTTCGAGGCTGTCCTGTGAAACATAGATGCCTCCTTCGCCATCGCGCTTTACTCCGACTTTCTGCCCAATTAGCCGGAACGCCAACGTTTCTACAAGCCGTTTTTCTACCTTCTTACTTTTTGTAATATTAGTTATCGTCCAGTAGATGTTCTACTCAAACGTCCGCGTGAAACCATCTTCAACGCGCAATCTTAGTATTACCTTCGGAGCGTTGCTCCCCGGCAACCCCTGCTGAGCCCCTCCCAAGTTAATTATTACTCCTCTCTTGTAGTCTAAACTCTCAATTGTTGCTTCCATATTTCCCCTCCTTTCGAAGCAATTTTAAAGAACTCCCTATATTCTATCACATTCCGCTATTTTTACAAGATTATTTCTATAGCCCAAGCTGTTTTTCAAGACTTTGAAGATTGTGGTATACGCCATGAATTTCTACAGTATCCCCATTTATCGAATAGACCATCTGGTCTAAGGCCAACGGGGTAAAAGTAACCTTATAACCCATATTTAGCGCGAAGCCCCCTCAGGGCCGCGTCGGCCGGTATAAGCTTCCCACTCTTCGCTTGTTTTCTTGAAGTACTGAGATCATCCAGAATCTCGTCATAACTCTTAATACCAAAAATCTTTTGTAATTTCTTAGTACTCGGTTTTTCTAAAGTTATGGCTTCCATTCACACAATATTATACATTATTTTCAACCCAAAGTCTAGCCTAAATCCCTTAAAAATGTTATAATTACACCATATGGACAGTACGGAAGGTCGACCAAAAACTAGCAGGGATTTTTTTCGCGCGCTCGAAGAAGACGCCGCAATCTCTCCGAACGTCGCCGAAGTAGAATACCAAGCTCAAAAAGCCCAAAAGGTACAAAAAGCCCAAGAAAACCAGACCTCCGAAGCCGACGCTACTGCTACCTCCCAAAACTTCCGCGAACGCTCTTCCTTTTATACCGGTAACCGCGCTAAAATTGACCGCACCAAAACTAACCGCGCCAGAATTAACCCTAAAAAAACCGTTCGCGGCTTTAAGGGCCTTAAACGCTCCGCCCCGCTTATCGCCATTATCGGCGGCCTCGCCGCTTGTCTCTTCGTTCTCTTTGGCTCGACTTCTCTCCTCGGCGCCCATCTCGAAGCCCTCTATACCGAAGCGACCGATACTCAGTACGTTAGTAATACCGCCCGAAGTACTCGCCTTTTCTCCTATATGCTAACCGGCGGCAACCAACTTTCGACTTCTTGGTCCGGGACGAGAAAATACAAAACTTTCTCTCCTTGGCTTAAGACTCGTCTCGAAAATAACGGCATCAAGGTCGAAGGCGGCACTCTCGAGTTTAAGGGCGAGACTATTACCGCCGACGATTTCGTTACTACCTACCGCGACAACCTCGAGTTCCGCGAAGCCTATACGACCGCCAAGCGGGGAAGAGTCGCCGGCTTCTTCGACGACGCCGCCGAACGCATTTACCAAAAACTTGGTCTCTCTCGAAACGTCTTCGAAGATTTCAAACAAACCGGCGATACCGATGCCGACGACGCTAAATATCGCGAGACTATGGCCGCCGAATTTGAGACCGACGACCTCGATACTTCGACTAAAACCGTCGACGAAGAAACTGTACAAGACGAAAATGGTAACCCCAAGCTCGACGACGACGGTAATCCGGTTACTAAAAAACAGCAAGTCGCCGACTCCGACAAGGCTAAAAACGCTACCGGCGAATCTTCGACTACTAAGGCTACTGCCTACCTCTCCAGAGCTACCGCCGCCGTTTCTACCGCTTGCGGTGCGCTTAAAATCGGCGCCCTCCTCGCTTCGACTATTTCCGCCGTCGAGACCTATAGTACGATTCACTATTTCATGAACATCATGGAAACTCCAAGCAAAGCCAAATACGGCGCCGGCGATACTGCGGCTACCAACCAAGTCTACAATTTCTTTACCAAATCCGAAACAACTGAATATCCCGACCCCGAGACCGGCGAAATGATTACCGTTACCGGCTCTCCGCTCGAAGGCGAAAACGAACGTGTCATTCTCGGCGGCGTCGCCCCCAACCTCGAAAAAGCCAACAAATATTCTCTTAACCGTCTCAGCAACGTCCTCAAAACTACCATGGGAACTTACGGCGCTACCGCCGTTACCTGTAGCGTCGCCGGTGCCGCCAACGCCGCCCTCTCTCTTGCCCTCCTCGCTATCCCCGGCGGCGGTTTCTTAAAATTGACTTCCTCCCTCCTCCTTGATACCGCCATCAAAATCGGCGCTCAAGTCGCCGTTACCGCGGCCTTGAGTTTCCTCGTCCCGACTCTCGCCCGTACTCTTTTCGAAAATCACTTTGAGTCCTTAAAAGGTATTCCTGCCGGCGAAGCCTTCGGAAAAGGCGCCGCCGCCGCCAATACCCAGCTCGCCGCCCGCGGCTCCGGCCAATCCGGCGCTTCCGCAGAAAAGCTCGCTCTCTACCAAAAACAAACCGCCGAGGTTCTCGCCCTCGACGCCGAGCTTGACCGTTATACCCATTCGCCCTTCGATGCGACCAATAAAAACACCTTCCTCGGTAGTATCGTTAGCTCCGCTTTAAGTTTCGCAACGGCCTCCTCTCTCTTCGGCCCGCTCGCGACTATTTCTAACCTTACAACTTCGAGCCTCGCCAAACTTTCTAATACGACCTATGCCGACTCTGGTCTTCGCTACTTCGACTTCTATGGCGACTGCGACGACCTCGAAGACATCGGCGGTATTAAAGGCGACATTTACTGCAATCGCATTACTATTACCGACCCCTCTACCGCTAATCTCTCCCCCGACGACGAAACTTATCAATCCGTCCTCGAACCCAACCTCGAATACGACGAACAGGGAAACGAAACCATCAAAAAAGGCTCTCGCCTCGCTAAATACATTAACTTCTGCTCCGAGCGCGACTCGCCTTGGGGCGTTTACGACGCCAATATCGCCGCCGCTTTCGAAACTAGCCTCGGCCCGCTCGACAGTCTCCCTTATATCGGCGACGGTATCGCCATTGTCAACGCCGTCGAAAACCTCGACCCCGAAGTCGAACTTTGGGCTAAAGGTACTATCTGCAACGCTACCTCCGAAAATCCTTACTGGGAGACCGAGATGAAATACTACCAACGCTACCTCGAGGATAATCGCATTTTGAACCAATTCGGCGTCTTCAAAGAAGATGATTCAGACGACCCCGTCCTCGCTTACAAGGAAGCCTACGAAGCCGAACATCCTACCGACTATTCCAAGGCAGGGACGCTCGCCCGCCTAACCGGCGCGACTAAAGACGATATCGCCCTCATGCTCGACGTCGTCGACTACTACGCCTTCCTCGCAGACTACGACCCAGGAGAGCGCTATTCCTTCGTTGAAAAACCCCAAGAAGAAAAACCTCTTAATTTTAATCTTCAATCTAAAGATTATTTCGATAAAAATAATTATTATATTGTTTATCATACCAAAGAAGGGGTATCGATATGCTAAAAAAATTACTCGTCGCCCTTCTCTCCGGAATAATTCTTCTCTCGGGATCCGCCAGCGCCATCTCCGACGCCGTCATCGACCACGCCGACGCCGTCGATACTTACTATTACAACCCCGAAGGCTCTCTAAAATGTACTAGCAACTACGCTAGCGATATCTCCGTCTACGGCGGCGCCATCGAGGAAAAAATCTGGGCCGGTCTTACGAGCTTTTTAACTCCCGAACAAGCCGCTGGCGTCCTTGGTAACCTCCAAAGCGAATCGGGTCTCAACCCCGCTCGCCACGAAACTAGCGCCATCAACAAATACCAGCCTGGCTTCGACCTCATGAGTAGTCCCAAGGTCGCCTACGGCCTCGGCCTCGGCCAATGGTCTTACTCTCGCCGTATTCGTCTTTACGGCTTCATTAAGGGCCGCGCTCCCGAGCTTACAACCTACCTCGACGATTACCAAACTTACGGCCGTCTCTCCGGCTCCGCCTTCCTCGAAAAAGCCGGCGAATCCGTTGCCGACCAACTTATCTCCCTCGAAATCGAATACCTCCGAGACGAGCTGACTTCCGCCTACTCTGGATTTTTCCAAACTAATACCGTCGAAGAAGCTACCGCCTACTTCCTCGAGCATTTTGAAGTCCCTAAAAACCCAACTCTCTCCGCCCACCCCGAGCGCTTAACCCAGGCCGAAACCTTTTATACTCGTTATTCCGGATCCAGCATTAAAGCTACTACTAGCAAATCCGGCGACTTAAACTGTACTAATTCCTCTAGCCTCAATTCTACCGGCGACGTCGGCTCGCTCCAATCCCTCGTTCTCGAATACGCTTGGGACCATTACCACCAAGCTCCCTTTACTGAACGCAAGCCCGCCTACGCCGAAGCTGTCGCAAAGCGCGTCGCAAACGGCCAATACGTCGGCGGTAGCGTCGACGGTGCCGCCGGTATCGACTGTGGCGGCTTTGTTACGACCCTTATGCAAGAATCTGGCTTCGCCCCTAATTACAACGCTGACGGCGGCAATACCGCCGCCCAAGAATCTTGGGTTAAAGCCAACGGCTGGCAACTCTTAAACGCAAACGAACACACTGCCGTTAATACTAGCCTTCTCCAGCCTGGCGACGTCGCCTTTACTACCGGCCATACTTTCGTCTACGTCGGCGACATCCCTGGCTTCGACTCCAAAATTGCCTCCGCCTCTTATAGTTCTTCTGCCGATGAATACGCCCGCGCCCCCATGGCCGGCCGCGAATCTCTAACTTACGGTAATAATACTACCGTCCGCTGGTATAGAAAACCATAACTGTGATATAATTACTATATGAACAAGAAGGTCAAAAAATCTCTTCTTTGTCTGCTGGTTGCTTTTTGTTACTCTCTTACTCCGACCTTGACGACCTTCGCCGAAGATTCGGCCGAAGTCAATACTTGTGAAAATGCTATTGATACTTGGTCCGAAGAAAAACTCCGCCGCTACTCCGAAGATAATATTCTCTATTACGACGACCAATTCGACAACTGCGGCGAAGCCGAACGAGACCCTTGCGACGGCCAAGCTCCTATCGATATTATCCCTGGCGACAATGCCCAATCTATCATGAACTCTCTTAAAGACGTCGGCTATTCTAATACCTCCGTTGCTGGTATTATGGGAAACCTTTACGCCGAAAACTCGACTCATGACCCCCATGTCCTCCAAAATTACGGGCTAGTCGACGACGACTTCCGTCTCTTTACTAATGGCGTCCGCAACGATTTAGCTAAAAGCCGCGGTCTTGGTATCGCCCAATGGACTTCCGCCGGCCGCCAACAGGGCCTCCAAGACCTCGCCGACGCCGATGGTAGCTATGTTACTTCCCTTAAAACCCAGATTAAATGGCTTATCCAGGAGCTAACCGGCTCTTACGACCTCGGCCCTGCCGTCTTAAACGCTCTCTCCATGAAAGAAGCCTCAGACCTCATTCTCCATAAATATGAATCCCCCAAGGACCAGTCCACGGCCGTCGAAGACAAGCGCTACGGCTACGCCCAAACTTACTACGCTAGACTAACTGGCGGAGAGACTAATGAAGAAACCCCCGAAGAAGAGCCCGTTATAAATCCCGACTGCGAGCCTGTCGACGAAGACCCCGATTTAACCCCGATTGATGAAGGCGGCCTTACTCTAACCCAAGCTAGACAGCTCGCCATCAATTACGGCGCCAATAAAAACGATAGTAGCAAAAACGCTACCGGCGAATCTCTTTGGGGTAAATGCAACGGCGGCGGTTCCAACTGCGTGACCTTCTCCGCCTTCTTTGTTAATAAATTTACCTCCCATCGAAACTATACCGGCAACGGCGCCTCTTTCGCTAGTAATATCGGCGTATCTATGGGTACTCAGCCCCAGGTTTTCTCCGTCTTCCAATCTTCCGGCAACGAAAACGGCCATACTGGGGTCATTCTCGGCTACCATGATGGTAAATATATCGTCGGCCACGCTAGCTGCGCTCGCGAAAAATCTGGCGCCGGCGACGGGACTTTAGGCGGTTCCGGCTCGGCTTTCATTATCGAAGAAACTGGAATCCCTGCTAGCTGGTCTTACCACGGTAGTAAATATTCCAACTTCCGTTTCGCCTACCTCGCCGATTCCGTCGATACCAATAAAATCTTGGAGTACCTCCAAAATGGGGAATAGTAAACTCATCAAAATCCTCCTTTTTGGTATCCCAATCTATATTATTATTGCAATTGCCTTGATTATTTTCTTTGCCATTACTAACCAACCTTACTATGGCGAACAAACCAATATCAACAATCTTACTTCTACCCCCGAAACTGCCGAAGTTCTTAATATTATTAAATACAACCTTTACCAGGCTATCGGCTACAATTCCTCCGTTAACCCTGCCGATGTTAACGACGTTACTATTCGCGAAAATTCTCAAATAGATACTTACGACGAGTCTACCAAGCTCCACCATATCTTCCTTATCGTCGATATTCCGAGCCTCCGCCAATCTTACCAAGTCAACTACCAATGGACTGAAGACGAAAACGTAGAACTGAACGAATGGGGAACTAGCGTTACTTGCCCGACAACCGACCAGCTCATCTACGAGCCTTTCAATTGCCAGGATATGTTTACTACCATGGACGGTTCCAACGACCCTATTATGAAAATCCTCCCCTATTACGGACCCCGTTTCGAAATTACCGCTAAAACCGCCGACAATAAAGTTACTTCCGTCGATATCAAGCTCCTAACCTGTATCGATAGTAGTCTACCTTCCTACGAATCCGAAGCTAAAAATTGGCTCAAACGCCAAGGTATCGACCTTAATAACTACCGCTTCGATATTACCTCCTGCGAGTAGTTAACTTACGCTCGTTAAAATTACCTGATTTTCTTGAAAATTTTTTACTAGCGCCTTCTGCCTTGTCTCGTCCAGCTCCGAAAAAACGTCATCCAAAAGGACCAACGGTCTTCGCCCTAACCCCTCGACCAACATCTCCGCCTCAATAAATTTTAACGCCAGTATAATCGACCGCGTCTCTCCTCGCGACGCCGTCCCGTCCGCGACCGCCCCGTTGAACAAAAACGTATAATCGTCTTTATGCACCCCAAAATTCGTATGCCCAACTAATCTATCTCGTTCGAAGTCTAAATTGAGTAGCCTTAGATATTCGCTCTCCCCGACCTCTTCCGTATAAGATTCATAAGCTAGCGCTACCTCGTCTCGATTTTCCGCAATCCCGCGATAGACTCCGGTTAGCCGGTCGTTTAAAGCCGCAACTAGCCCCGCCCGCTCCGTCCGCAGTGCAACTCCGTATTTCGCCATTAAAATATCCCAGGGAAATAAATCTTCCCGCCGTAAAAACTCCCGCTTCAAATACTCGTTGCGCTGTTTTAACGCTCGATTATACCGCGAGAGGGAATTACTATATCCCTCCGAAAGTTGCGCTAAAAATCGGTCGAAATATTCTCTCCGCCTCGCCGGACTAGCCGTAATCAAAGATAAATCTACCGGCTCAAACAGGACGACCGGATACCGATTTTTCTTCGGTAGCCTCGCCCATTTTTTATCCCCGACCAAAAAATTTTTCCGCGCCGCCGCCGCATCATACGTTACGACCGTTTTTTCCCCATCTAGAAAATCTAGCTCGACCCGGTAATATTCCGCCCCCCGTCGAAGAATTTCTCGGTCTACCGCCTTGAAACTTTTCCCCCTTACCGCGAGATAAATCGCCTCCAGTATCGACGTCTTACCCCAGCCGTTCTCTCCAAGTATCTGCGTCGTCTGCCGTTCAAAATCTAGCCGATACCCCGTATGGCACCTAAAATTACTTAAAGCGATATTTTTAATAATCATTTTTTAGTGACATTACAAGATGGCGATAATTATTACTCTTTTCATTTCGAACTACGATCGGACCCTTCTCGGCCGGCATCTCGAACTTTACTACCGGCTCTTCTAGCGCGTTTAGCGCCGTCATCAAATACCGCGCGTCCGCCCGTATCTTACCACTTTTTTCAATCTTCGTCTTTATTTCCGAGCGGTTTTCGCCTACCTCGTTCAAAATCGACGAAATTACAAAAACTTGTTTTTCCGCATCCGCCTCGCAGATAATCGCCTGATTCACTTCTTGCGAAAAGACCGAAGCCATTTTTACAATCCGAATCAATTCGCTTCTATCTAGTAAAACTTCAATATCCATCTTCTTCGGGAATAAAACTCGATAATCCGGAAAAGTCCCATCAATCAATTTTGAGGTAATCTCCATCTCCCCCATCCGAAATCTTACTTGAGTCTCATCAAATACAATTTCCATCTCGTCCATATCTTCCGTCATCGAGCGCATGACTTCTTGGAGCGAAGCCGCCGGGACAATCGCCTTAACCTCCGAAGAGACTCCCTTAATAAACTCTTTTTCCGCTAGTCTATATCCGTCCGTCGCCGCTACGTATAAATTATTCTCCGCCGTACTAAATAATACCCCCATTAGTACCGGTCGCGTCGTATCGTTTCCGGCCGCGACGATTACTTCCGAAATCCCGACCTTAAACTCGTCTAGCCCCATCTTATACTTTACTGCCGACTTTTCTTCTATCTCCGGAAGCTCCGGAAAATCATCCGCCGAAACTCCGTTAATTGTCGAGGTATAAGCTCCAGCCGAAATCTTTACCTTAAATCCGTCCGCCTTCAAAGTTACTACCTCTCCCCGCGGCAAGTTACTAACGAATTCCGCCAAGATTTTTGCCGGTACGGTAATTACGCCGTCCGTCGCCGAAATAACCGGTACAAATTCTACTACCGCCATATCGAGATTGGTCGCCGTCAAACTAACCTTATTACCGTCCGCTCGAATTAATACATTCGTAAGTATTGGTAAGGTCGTCCTCGCCCCCGCCGCTACTCGACTTACCGAAGCCAATGCTCGCGATAATTTTCCTTGCTCTACTTTTATCTCCATTTTTAACTCCTTTCTTATATATTATTAGTAATAGTAGTAATAGGCTATGTGGAAATGTGTAAACCTCCGTACTTTACCCCATAAAAACCGAACAAAATTTCGGTGGAAATCGTCGTGGAAATCGTATGTAAAACTCGTGTAAAACCGAACTTTTCCCACAGTCTCGTACAATATTTCGTCGTTTCTGTCAAAAATGTGGAAGCTTTCCCACTATTTTTCCCCCTACTTTCCCACCGACTTATCCCCAACTTTTCCACTCTACTCATAAATACTCTCCCGAATTGATGAAATTTGTTCGCGTAGATTAAAATTGAGCTTCATATCTTCTTTGATTTTATCTACTCCGTGCATTACCGTCGTATGGTCTTTTACGCCCGTTTCCGCCGCGACTTTATTTAATGAAAGTCCGAGTTCTTCCCGGAGCAAGTACATCGCGACTTGCCGGGCCGTCTTGATATGCGCTACCCGGCTCTTTCCGGTCATCTCCTCGACCGATAGTCCAAACGACTTTGCAACTTTCTCTACGACCTTCCTTGGCCGTACGACTCCTCCCGTCCGTTTTACGACCGTCGAGCCGGTCGCCAGCCCGTCGTTAATAATCTCGAGCGGCGTCTTTCCGCGTAGCTCCGCAATCGCGAGTAAATGCGCCAACTCCCCCTCTAAGTCTCGAATATTCGTCTTGACGTTTTCTGCAATATAAGAAATCGCCTCGTCCTCAATCTCCGCCCCCTTGTAGTCTGCCATCGACCTCAAAATCGCACATTTATCTTCAAACGTCGGCATCTGTAAATCAATCGCCCCCGTCCCCCAAGTTAGTCGCGACGCGAGTCGCTCGTCGAGCGTCGCAATCTGGCTCGGTAGCCGATCGGAAGTGACGATAATTTGTTTATTATTTTGGTGTAAATCGTAAAAGATGTTGAAGAATTCCTCTTGGCTCCGGTCCTTTTTAATCATCTGCTGAAAATCGTCGATAATCAAAACGTCGAGCTTGCGATATTTTTGCGAAAAAGCGTCGCCCTTATTCTTCTTGATCATTTCAATAAACTCCGAGAAGAAATGGTTTGTCGGGGTATAGAGTACCTTCATCTCCGGGTGTTTTCTTAAAATCTCGTTGCCAATCGCCTGGATAAGGTGGGTCTTACCGAGTCCCGGACCACCATAGAGGAAAAACGGATTGTATTTTTCGCCCGGATGCTCGATAATATTCTTCGCAATCGAGACCGCTAAATCGTTGTTCGACCCGACTACGAATGAGTCGAGCGTATAAGAGGGATTTAGCCCCGTCCCAAAGACCTTGACCGTCCCGCCGCTCCTGCGTGGTAGACTCTTCGTTACGGCGCTCGCTACCTTGACTTCCCCTCCGGTTACCTCGCGCCCCTTCGCCTTCTTTCGGATACTCGTCGACGACTCGACGACGTACTCTACTTCCTTAAAGGCGATATTGTTCTTTTTTAGCGCCGACTTGACGTCGTTGTTATACTTCCCCCGAAGCTGTCGGACGATAAAAACGTTCGGCGCCCCGATTCTTACGATTTGGTTATTGATTGAAATTAGATGGGTATTAGTAAAAAAAGTTATGTAAGACGTATGAGCTACGGTCTGCTCTAAATCCGCTAAGACATTTTTCCATACATCAAACATATATCTCCTCCATCGTCCAATTACCTTCTTTTCTTTCCACCATTATAACAAATCCCCCCAAACTTTTCCACACCTTCTTTCACAATTTTTTATGTCATAATATATCTCGCCCGAGATAGGGAAGACTTTTCCACCGCTACCCCCGCTAATCTAATAAACCTGTGGAAAACCACTTGGTTTTAGTGGAAAACTATGATATAATATACCAAGAATTTGCCAATATTAAAAGTATATAACATAGGAAATTATATTATGCCTAAACGTACATATCAGCCGCACAAGCGCCAACGCAAAGTCGAACACGGTTTCATGAAGCGAAACTCTACTGCCAACGGTCGTAAGGTCCTCGCTCGTCGCCGTATTAAAGGCCGCGCTCGCCTAGCTGTTTAGCTACCAGTATTTCTACATTCCGAAAGATTGCCGTTGTTTCCAGCGAAGCAATCTTTTGTTACGTAGAAGTCTTTTCGGATTGCTTCGGTGTCGGAGCTATTGTATTGTTGGACCGCAAATTCCGGCAATGCCCCCGAGTCGAGCAAGTCAATATGCGCAATTACTCTTCGATAGAGCGTACTTGCCCTACCGGTCGAGTCTACTACCGCTTGGACGTCGTTGAAATTGATAATTTCCGTACACTTGCCGTCGTCGCTAATTTCTCCGCAGAGCGTGACCGTAAAATCGGTACTTGGCGCTCCATACGGTAAGGTTACTCTAAAGAAAAACGTCGTCTTTTCTCGCCCCGCCCCTTTAACATACGATTCGGTATTCTGGTTGTAAGTCGCCGGGAATCGAATTGTCGAGCGACATCTATAGCCCGATTTATATCCGCAAGCGACCGCGACCGGTCCGGAGCTAGTCTTGTCCGAGGCGTTGAGAACCTGCCGCGCTGTAATATACGTCCCGTTGTCCCCGACCGTCGTATTTTGGGGGTATAAAGTCAACATCGCGTGGTCGGTACCATTATTCTCGTCGTTATTTACATCGAGCTGGTACGCCGAAAATATATCGTCCGTCTGGAACAAATCAAAAGTTACTACCGGATAAGTACTACTAACGTTGTTGACTGTATCAAAGCGAAATACGTCGTCCGTCCCATCTAGGGTCGTGTAGACATTACTAAAAATATCTTCTCTTCTAGCGGTCGCTTCGGCCTCTGATAAATTTTCCTCAAAGACCGCCGCCTCGCCCGAGTACCACTCTAGCTTTACTCCGACGACATCTTTATATTCTTCTCCGGCCGTCACTACCGGTACGATTCTCGACGTACTCGAGGCGGAAAGATAAGAATTATAATTCGCGGCCGTCGTATTGACCTTTAGACAGGTATAGGCCTCGTCCAGGACGTTACCTTCCTCTTCGTCTTCCCCAGCTTGAATTAAGACCTCGCCGTTGTCGGTCCGTCCGAGGACGTCCGCTACTACCCCGCACGACCCTTCTGCCATTCCTCTCTCCATCTTCGCGACAATTCCATTCTCCCCTCGACATTCTTCCGGTTCGCTATTTTTAGCTTTACACGCTTGGTATTTTACAATCGCCGTTTTTGCATCTTCTATCCCCGCTAGCGCCGCGTCGTAAGCCGACTGCGAAAGGTCGCTATTCGAGGCCGCCCTTAGCTCGCTCGTTACCAGTTGCGTAAAACTTAGGACGATAATTCCTATTAAGAGCGTCATAAACGCAACTAAAAACAGCGACGCCATTCCTTTTTTAGTTTCCATACGATATTCCTCCAGTTGCCCTTGCGGCAAAATTAAATTTATTAACAGCGCAGTAGGTAAAATCGGTAATAAATTGTCCGCCGTAGCCAGTTTTGCAAAAATCTCCGCTCGCAGTAATATCTACTCCGCGACCAATCGTCCCGAGAATAAAGGTCGCCGAATATAACGCATGATTTGAAAACTTGTCGTAGGCCGGCTTAAAAGTCTTAAAGTCATAGAGCGCCAAATCGCTATTCGATGCCGGTAAAATTTCTACCGCCCCGTCCCCCCCGATTAATTTACTCGTCGGCGCTCCCATCCCTAACGTTTCGTTGTAATTATTACAAATAGTCCTACCACTATCGCCGACTCTAAGCAATCTAAAGTTTTCTATCGTCTTTGTCCCTTCGGCGTTCTGCCAAGTCGCGGCGAGCAGCGGATTTTCTTGAATCGTCTGCGCCCCTAGCCCGAGCGCGTAGCCAGTATTCCAAATATAAGTATACATACCGGTACAAAACGCGCCATATAGTGGTACTTGGCCGTCTACCCCGGTTTGCTCTGGTAGCTCCGCCCCATATTCGAAGTAAAAATCGCTCGTCTTAGTAATCAACTCGTCTTCATATACGCTCGCGTTAACCCCATGCGTAAACTCATCGACTAGCTCGCGTCCGATATTATTGACTTGCTCTAAAATTACTCCCCTCTGGTATAGCCCAGTTAGCTGCGCAATCGTAATCCCGATCATCAAAAGCAGGAAAGAGATAAACGCCATCGCGAGCGCTAGCTCTACCATCGTAAAACCTCTCTTAGAAATCCGGATCATATAGCCTCACAGTCGTTCCTATCGTCGTTGGTATTACCGTCCCGGGTTGGTTAAAACAGGTATAGATATAAAAATCCCAAAACGTCTTGTCGCTCCCCCTGACTTCGGTTACATAAATCCCTTCAGCCCTGGCGAGTTCGGTAAAATCTTCTACTTCCTGTAAAACATCTTCATTCGTTTCGTCGGGCGAGACCGCATAAACCAATCTCGCGTAGAGGTCGGACGGCTTGAAAATCTCGCCGTCTATCTCCGCCTTGATGAGCGACTCCGTCCATTTGCTCGCGTCCGTCCCTTGTCGCGGTTTGATATTCCGCGCGTTTAAGATAAAGGCTTTCGCTCCGTAAATATTCCCCGGCTGGTCGGAGTACAATGTCCTACAGTCGCTCGGCTGGAAAGTCGGTAGCGCCGTCATGCTCTCGTTCGCCTGACCCGTAATCGCCGACCAAAGTTGATAGTAAGTTCCTTCCTCGTCGTTGGGGTTGCGGACGTAAGCGTTGTGGACGAACCTCAAAGCTTCGGCCTGGGCGTCAATCTCCGTCCGGGTCAAAGATAATTCGAGCGCCCCTTCGAGCCGCGAGAGGCTAGAGTTCATCGTTACAATTGCTAGCGTCATGACGAGCGAGAAAATCGAAAAAGCTAGTACTACTTCGAGTAAGGTATCTCCGCGTTTTGTCACGAGTTTTTTCTTCATCTTAATACCTCGGCGCATATTCCTTCATTGACGTTACATAGGCTCGGGACAAAGTTGTTGCTTGGTAAAACGACCATACCATCGTCGCCGGATGTAAATCAAATATCTCCGCCGGCGTTACCGACCCGTCGCAGGTCAAATCTCGCCAGGCTTTATTTTTCTCGCGACTTCCGCCGCCGTAGTAAAGGCTCGCCGGCTCGTTCGGGTTGCCCATGTCTCCCCAGAGTCCCGGCCAAGCTCCGCCGGTCCGCGTCAAATTCAGTTTACTTGTATAGACCGGCCCATTGACCTTGAGCGTCTTCCAACATTCTGCCGACGTCCCAACCGTCGCGCTTGCCCCGCAGGTACTGATCGTCCCTCCGTCTTCGGTAATTAGCCAAGCGTCAATTTGTGTAACGTTAGGGTCGATGACGATATTTTTCGCCATAATTAGGACTTGGGGTACGTCGATTGCTGAGTTGTAGGTTTTGTTCAAATCCGCCCCTAGCCCGAGGTAGTTTTCGGCGCTACCACTATCCGTACAGCCCGTATCTGTCGGGTCGCCGAATACGCAAATATCTCCGCCGATATAGACCGTCCCTCCGGACCGAATTACTCGCGTCCCGCTTACTCCCGAAATTTTCGATAGAGAAATATCACCTTCGTAGTATTCTACGCCCTCGGCTCCGACGCGGTACTTCGTTTTTAGCTCATCAATATAATCGCTAGTAGCGATATTCTGTCCGCCGTATTCTCCGGCCGAACCGTCCGTTAAACATTGAAAATTCCCGATCGTCAATCTCGCCGACTGACAATAATTATTATTAGACGCCCCCGCTCCGACCGTATTCATGTTGACCCCGTAGCCAATCCCCGCGCCGGAGGCAAACCCCGCGACTTTACTATCCGCTACGACGTAATATTCTGCCCAAGAACCAAACAATCTACCGTTCGTCTCCCCGACCGACCCATTACCGGCGTTTGCGGTTTTATTGGTCGTCGAAGTAACGACTCCCTCTGGCGCGTACATCCCGCCGTTCCAAACTTGGAAATTCGGTTTCTTTGCAATCGTTGCGCAACTCGCCCCCGAAATATGCCAGCGGTATTGGTTTGCGCTGACCGCTCCACTGTCGCTGAAATTTATTCCCGCCGCGACGCAGAACTTATAGCCGGCCTTGACGTCCGGTACGGTAATCGAGACCGTCTTAGTCTTACTAAATCCCGAGTTTACCGCCGCCGTCCCGAGCGGTATCTCGTCCGCTTCGCGCATTTCGCTTTGATGACATTCGGCCAAAACCGCGTTTCCGCCCCGCGTCGTCCAATAGTTACTACTATCCGCGTAAGGGAAATATCCATAGCCGCTTTCCTCATCCCCGCCGGTAAATTCCCAATAATATTCGCAAAGTCCGAATTTTGCATGCTTGTAGCCTGTCCCGGCCGTCGGCGTCGTATGTGCCGCTAAATCTCGCCAGAAGTAAGTATTCTCGCTCAAAATCTCGCGCAGAGAAATATTTTGGTAGTCTGGCCAGGCTTGCGTCCGCCAACCGTTCCAGT
Source organism: Candidatus Saccharimonadota bacterium (assembly GCA_017460045.1). GTDB lineage: Bacteria > Patescibacteriota > Saccharimonadia > Saccharimonadales > Saccharimonadaceae > Nanosyncoccus. The sequence continues at coordinate 4,017 of JAFUBU010000051.1, read as the reverse complement.
AAGTATTACCGTTAGCATTATGCGTCGTCCGCGTAAAATCCAGCCCATATCCGTCGCGGATTAAGAACCAAGCGTACTGAACCTTCGTCTTATTCGGCGTCGTCCCTCCGTCTTTGACCGCAACTTTTAGCGTCGCCCCGACCGTCGTTCCGCCATACACTACCCCCGAGCTCATTCCGTCGAGCTGCGAACTTACCTCGGTCGTAAAAGCCGAGGCGTTTTTACCCCAACCTATTACTCCGATTATCATCAATCCGCTGATTAAAAGTATCCGCCGCATTTTAACTCCCGCCCTCGCATCCTGAACTATTATCAACTTCGTGTACCGGGTCGCAAGTCGCTATACCGTAAAAGAAGTACGCCCCTTTACTAGAGTCCCAGCCCAAGTCACCCGCCTCGTTCTGCAAAATCATCATCTTCTTACCGTCGACCTCGACTAAATTCGCCGAATCTTGAACCCTCGCCCCGAGTAGCTCCGGGTTTGTATACCAACCGTCGATCGAACATCCGGCCGGCAACCCTGGCGGATGGTAATCTGGTTGATACCAGCTATAGGTCGTAGCTCCGAAACGCTTGATCGTCTTTTCGTTCGCGTCATTGATTCGGGGGATATTATAAGGTTCGAGGTCGTACCTCGTAATTGCGTTTTCCGCTTCCTCCGCCTCGAAGAGGGGATTAAGCGACGGATAAAATCCGTCCTCTGGCTCGGAGACCAAGACGTAATTTACGACCGTCATTTTCGAGGTAATCGAAGAACCATGACCAGTAGTAGTGTAGACGAGCGTGAACGGTTTGTCCGCCGCCCCGTCGAATTCCATCCAAATCGCCGCATTATTATTTCGCCAACTTTCTCCCGAATCATTATCTTCCGTTCCAATCCAATGTTTACAAATCGTCGCCGTACTGTTAGTGCAATTCGTCGGCAGAAGACTCAGGTACTGGTCATTATAATCGGCAACCCTAAGGTCGGTCTCTTTAGTGACCCAGAGATGTTCTACTCCTTGAGTTGCTGTATATCCCTCGAAGTTCGTATCGATATCGTCGACTCTTAAAATTCCCTTAAATTCGCGCTCCCGTTGGGCTAGGTATTCCGCCGATAGCTCGCCGGCGTTTTTATGGTTGCCGCTTAAGTCGTACAGTGTCCCCCGTTCGTAGAAATGAAATTCTACCGCTACTGCCCCTCGGCAGCTTCGCCCAAACGACCCCGGGAATCGGAATTGGCCGCTATCGTCGTCGTCGGACGAGGCCAAAGCCCGGACGTACGGACTACAGCTACCAGTTAGGCTCCAGACGTACATTCTTACGTCAAACAATTCGCCGAAATTATGTCCGCCGTTTTGGACGTCAAAGTAATTATGGCTATCTTTCGTATTCTGGCCGCTTGGGAACTCGCATTTTATCCCCGAACGTTTCGCCGTACTGGTTTCGCCGGGGACTTCCGAGCTGCAGGTCCGAGAGATTAGCCCGTTTCCAATATCGATATACCCCGCTCCGTATTCCGCATCAAACGGCGACCATCTTAGCTGCCCATAAGATTTTCCAATATTATAATTTGGGTCGGTCGTCCAACTCGTTGAGTCGAACCGGTAGATTCTCTCTACGTCAAAATAAAATTGGTTGACGCTACTTCGATGTCCGGCCGAGACGTCCTCCTCTTTCGCGGCTAACAAAAACGTCGCTCCGATTACCGCCCCGCTTAGCACTACGATAATTAACGCCAAGCGCAAAACCTTCCGTTTTGACCCTCTTAACATACTTCCATTTTACCATAAACAATAAGATTTTTTCAATTTTATTGAAAAAATCTTGACAGAAATAGTGCTTATGTATTATAATGAACCAAAATAGGTCATATTAATAAAAACAAAAGGATATTATGAGCGCAACAACAAATTTACAATTTACTCTTCGGAGCGCAGACACGCCGACTCCGACCCCTACCCCTACCCCGAACAACACTACGACGGGGACAACTACTTATGTTACTTCTCCGAATACCGGCGATAATACTACTAGCGATAATGGTGGTGGCGCCGTCTTTATGACGCTTTTCGCCGTAATTGGCTTGGCTGCTTTGGTCGTATTCTTGGTAAAATATCTCAAGAAAAATCGTCGCCTATCCTTTGCTGAAAAAGGCTCGTTCCGTCTTTCCGCTCGCCCGCGCGTCTTCGCGACAGTTGGGCTTGTCCTTGCGATTGCTTTCCTCGGTAGCTCGATTTTGATTAAGAGCTATACCGACGAGCGCGCCGACGCTGCGACTAGCGAGCTCGCCGTTTCGGTTACTTCCGATATGACCTTCGATGTTGATCGCGGCAAGACCGCTTTCCTTACCGATAATGTTACCGTTACGACCGGCGGTAATGGCTATACTCTCGAAGTCTCGACCGACAATAGCAAGTTCTGTTTGTCTGGTAGTACGACCGATTGTTTGAGTTCGACTACCGGCGATATTACTAGTACGACTACGAGCGGCCTCTCCTCGCTTTCGACTAACCAATGGGGTATGAGCCTTCTTGGCCAAGATACCTCCGCCAAGATCTGGGCGGCCGTCCCGACTACTCCGACTGTTATTCAAGACAAGGGCAGTACTTCTGGCGAAGCCGAAATTACCAAAGTTTACTACGGCGTCAACGTCGGTACTAACCTCCCGGACGGTACTTACTATGGCAAAGTTATTTATACCGCCTACTCGAAAGATACCCCCGCTACCGATTATAAGGTCACTACCGTCAACGGTTACGTCGACGCTACCGGTACCAAGACGACCAATCGCTACAACGAAGATGTGACCGTTACTATTCGCCCGAACTGTCCGGCGGACGAGACCTTCCTCGGCTGGACCTCTAGCGACATCAACGTCGCCTCGATTACCGGCCCGACCGGCAACAATCTCTACCAGTTTGTTATGCCGGCCAAAGACGTGACCGTCGTTGCCCGTTGCTCTGGCGACGAATCGGAAGGGAAGATGATTGTTTACAATGCCAACGCTCCGACTGGTACGACCGCTACCGGTACTACTCCGGATACTATGATTGAGGCTGGCGCGACTACTGTTACCCTGCGCTCCAACGGCTTCTCGATTCCTGGCTATACCTTCAAGGGCTGGGCTTGTAGCAAGACCGCTACGACCAAAGATTATGATAGCGCTCAAGCCAATATTAGCCTAACCGCTTTTGACGCCAAGTGTCCGATCGACCTAGAGGCTGACATTCCGACTTATACCCTCTATGCTCTTTGGGAGCCAGTGACCGTAACTTACCTTCAAGAGGTTACTCCTGAAATGTGCAACAATATGAATATGTTTGATGTTGTTACCCTCAAAGACCGTCGCGACAACAAGGAATATTCTTATACTAAGTACGCCGACAATCGTTGCTGGATGCTTTCCGACCTCGACTATCGCCCGACTGGCTCGACGACCTTAACCGTTGCTGATACCGACGTTTCTGCCGAGCGCTCCGTTACCTTCGCGACCTCTGGTACTTCCGGCGCCCTCTATCATACTCAGACTGGATATAGCACCCTTTACAACTACAACGCTGCCACCGCTGGTTATTGGAGCTCTTGGAGTAGTAAGTCCGCCAACAAAGTTGTCCCCGACTCTCTCTGTCCGGCTAACTGGAAGATTCCGGACGCCTCCCACGGCCCTGTCTTCCATGAAGATACCCAGACCATCACCAACGACACTTCCTATGGTACGATGTCTGGCGAGCTCTACGGCCTCTGGAACTACAACGCTGGTAAGGCTTACGGCTACGGTAAGACCGCCACTACCGACTGGAAACGCCAATTCATGTTTGGCTCCGGCACCTTTACCACTACTACCGGCAACAAAACTGTCACCTACCCACACTTTACCTACAACGGCGCCTGGAGCTTTAGCTCTGGTAACTGGGCCGATACCAGCAAAGGCAAGAGTGGACAATACGCCTCTTACTTCCTCAGCACGACCACTACGAATAGTAGTAACGCCGTCGTCCCCGCTGCCTTCAACCCCCACGCTCCTGGCGTAGATAC
>JAFUBU010000050.1 GCA_017460045.1 Candidatus Saccharimonadota bacterium | reverse complement strand
TCCTCTCCGAAAAAATCCTACCCCGGGTAGTCCCCCGTTTACTTCCCTTTACCCGAACAAAAACCGAACAAAACCATGCTCTGTTGATGAGGTCGGATTGGATAAGATAATCTTTGACTAGTTCTCTTCTAGACAATGCAACTAGCTAAAGATTATCGTCATCATATTCTATGACGGTTTCATCAATATCTTCATAAGAAGCTTCTATACCTGGTTCTTCTTCCGAAATAGAACTCTGCTCCCCCTTATAGTATGCCTTCCCTTCAACTCTTAAATCGACGTATTCGACCGAGGTAATTCCCCTCCCCGCAAAATACCGCACCATCCGCTCCATGTCTTCCGCTGAAACCCCCGCTCCACGATCTAGGGATAGCTTAAAATAGCCTTCGAAATCACTCAGGTAAACATCGACTTCTCGCGTCTTATCTCGCGGTAAAACCGCCCGCGTTAAAGTCAAACCGTATTCCTGTAAATCTTGCTCTAAATACCCGACAAACTCCCGAGCCTTCCGCGAAACCCCGACCGACGCCTCGTCGACAATCTCAATCGTCGGCTGGACCTCTTTCTTCCCTGATTCTGAAGAGTTAGCTCCCTCTTTGTTTTTTAGCCCCATCACAATCGACGCGATTCCTAGCGCGATTACCGCAATTACCGAGAGATAAATCCCGACCGAAATCAATTTCCGCCGTTTAACCTTCTCGCGGTGGAGCATCCGCTCCGACTCCGATTCAACCTGCTCTCTTCTCGCCCCAATCGTCTTCCCTACGCGCATACCTACCCCTTAATGCCCTCCGAGAGCAAAATATTTGCCAATTTAAGAGCCGCGTCCGACCCCGCCGTCTCGTGCAATTTCGACGCCAACTCTTCCCTGACGCGCGGACTTCGCACTAGTTTTCGCACCATCTCAAGTAACTTCTCTGGCGCTTTAACCATCTCCTCGTCCGCTATTACCTCCACCGCCCCGAGCTCTTTAAGCCGCTCCGCATTTTTGACTTGATGTCCGCCGGGCAAAGCCGCATACGGGACTAATATTACCGCCTTTTTTAGCTCCGCCATCTCCGCAATCGTCGTTGCTCCCGCCCGCGAGATTATTACGTCTGCCGCCCCAAGTAGCTCGTACATCGCCGAGTTAAACGCCCACATCCGGAAGTTCGACTTTAACTTTGCTTTTTCATAAATCTCATACTTTTTCAAATCAATCATCTCTTCATATCTAGTCCGCCCCGCTACTAACCCGACCGAAGTAAATTCGAGCATCTCCGGCAAAATCTCTCGAATCGAAACATTGATGTGTTGCGCTCCCTGCGACCCGCCGGTAATTACTACGAGCGGCTTTTCCGGATCGTACCCAAAAGTCTTTTTTAGCTGCGCTTGCCGCGTCGCCGATACCTTCTTAAACTCCGGCGCAACCGGAATACCTACGCAGATTTCATTCTTTGGATTTCGTACCGTCGCGTCAGCGTGGATGCTATGCGACGATGAAGGAGCACCGGACTGAGACGTATTTGACATACGGCGTTCGCCCCTTGGGACGCGCGAGCGAAGCGAGAGGAGGAGCGCATCTTCAGAGGAAGCAGAGCGCCACGATGTCGCGACGACGCGGGCTTTTCGGACGAGCAATTTATTTGCCAGTCCAAAAACTGCATCCGACTCATGTACCACATACGGTATCTTTAAAATCCGACACGCAATCCCGACCGGCAACCCGACGAATCCGCCCTTCAAAAACACTACGTCTGGCCGCGTTTTTTTCGAAAGTAGCCTAAAGAAACTTTGGACAATCCCCGCCGTAAAACCTAAAAATCCTACTATATTCAGTAATATTAAATCTCGAAATGCCGCCCAAGGATGTTCCAGATAGTCCGTCAATTTCCACCCCGAATACCTTCGAAACTTCCCCGACAAGACCTTTCTTACTCGAATGTACTGCTTCTTTCCGGACCTTCGCTCTTCCTCTCCCCAAGCTACCCCAATTTCCGTTGTAATTTTCACTACGTTAGCATAATATTTCCGATCCGTCCAAAACTCAACTTTCGTCCGCGGCTTTAGCCTCAAAACTTCCCTTACTACCGCCACCGCCGGCGTAATATGCCCCCCGCTCCCCCCACCGACTACAAGGATGCGCATTATCTCTCACCTCCTCTGAGCTTCTCAGCGTGGATGCTATGCGATGAAGAAGGAGCACCGGAACGAGACGTACTAAACGTACGTCGAGTGAGGAGCGCATCTTCTGAAGAAGCAGAGCGCCGCGCTGTGAAGCTCGATATCTGTAAAGCTGAACCCAGCGCAAACGCAACGAACATCATCGACGTCCCACCATACGACAAGAGCGGCAACGTAATCCCCGTCAGCGGCACCAGCCCCGTCATCGCCGCCACGTTTACAATTACCTGCGCGAAAATCCACGCAAAAATCCCCGCGACCATAATCCCCTTTTCCGTATCAAGTAGCGGTATCATCTTAAGCAGCCGCATCAACAGAAACATAAACGCCAACATCAAAATCGTCGTCCCCAAAAATCCAAACGCTTCTCCAATCATCGCGAAAATCGAATCGTTGACCGACTCCGGAAGATAACCGGTCGCCTGGACTGAATTTCCTACCCCGACGCCGAGCAGTCCGCCGGTCCCAATCGCTAGTAGCGCGTTGTCGATATGGTACGACGAGTCCGAATCCCCCGCTCCGTTAAAAGTCGAGAGTCGCTCCATTCGATGCGGCGAAATCACAATCGACATTATTCCCGCCGCTAAAACTACCCCGACTGCCGCCGCAAAATATCTCAAGGGTACCCCCGATATAAACAACGTCGCAAGCATAATCGCGACTAGCGCTACTCCCGTCCCAAGGTCTTTCTGTAAAACTACGACGAAGAATAGCGACGCCCCACAAACTAAAATATACGGCCACCAAAAATCCGCAAACGACTCGAGTTTTCCCTCCTCCTTTCGTCGCGCCATTAAATCCGCAAGATAAATTACTAGCGCGACTTTCAAAAGCTCCGCTGGCTGGAAACTTACCCCCGCCGTCCCGATCCACCTACATCCCCCTAGCTGGCAAACCGCCAAGGGCGAATTGATCGCCGCCAGTATCGCTAGCAAGGCGTTTAGCCCCAACGCCAAAAACAATATCCATTTTGCATATTTATGTAAAATCTTTATCGGCAACTTCGCCGCTACAATAAACGCCACGATCGATACTCCGACCGAAATTAGTTGTCGGCTAAAGAAAAAGTTCTCCGAATATTTTTCGTATCCGAGCGCCGAATTCAAGAAGTTCGCTCTCTGCGGGCCAATCATAAACATCATCACTAGCCCCGCCGCCATCAACGCTAGCGTCGTCAGAACTATAAAATAGTCCGCTTTATGTTTACGCATAAATTTATTATACCATACTAGCGCGAAATAATCCCGCCTATGGCGGCCAAAAATACCCCGATTATCGCCAAAACCCCCGAGATGACCCAAAATCGCATCACGATTTTTGCCTCGCCCCAACCCTTTGCCTCGAGATGGTGGTGGATCGGCGCGGAGATAAAGACCTTTTTATGAAATACCTTCTTCGCGACAATCTGTATCAACGACGATCCCGCTTCGACAACCAACAGCCCACCGATAATCGGGAGTAGGACTAGCGAATTCGTCATCATCGCGACCGCCCCTAGTCCCGAGCCGAGCGCAAACGACCCGACGTCCCCCATCATAAATCGCGCCGGCGGGACGTTGAACCAAACGTAAGATAGTAGCCAACCGCAAACCGTAAAACAAAACGCCGCAAGCATCCATTGTCCCTGGAATAGCGCAATAACTCCAAACGCCCCGTAGGCAATCATCGTAATCCCTCCAGCGAGTCCGTCTAGCCCGTCCGAAATATTTACCGCGTTCGACGTCGCAACGACGGAAAACGCAAATACCGCGATCATTAACCACTCCGGCAACACCCACTCTCCAATAAACGGAATATGTAGCGAGCTCCACCCTAGCTTAACCGCAAAATACCAGCCTAGCGTTAGCCCGACGACCGTAATCAAGAAAAACTTTACCGGCGCGCGCAACCCCGCCGCCCCCTTCCCGCTCCCGAAGACGTTAATCAAGTCGTCAATTAGCCCTACGATCGAACCCGCGATAAACGCCACTAGCGGCAGCCACGTCTGTCCCCTCTCCCAGTTGCAAAGTAGCGTCACGAACCAAACCGTTACTACCCCGATTATCCCCGCCATCGTCGGAAACGCTCGTCGGAATTTATGCGCATGCAACTTCGACATGACCGGCAGAGCCTCCCCCGTTAAAGTCTCTTTCTTCTGTTTTTTCCACCATTTATATTTATATGCAAAATAGGTATAAATCGGCGTCAAAAACATCGCGAGCAAAAACGCCCCTAGCGCCAAGATTAGCCCATAAAACATCTCGCCCTTCAGGTTCATCATTCCGCCCCTCCAGTAGTATTTGGCTTAATCCTCATATAATCTATCATCCACATTTTCAAATCTTCGAATACTGGTCGGACTTCTTCCTCCGAGGAAGTCGTCCTTCCTTTTTCCCACATTTTAATTATTATAACATACTCCGGCCGGTCTTGAGAAGCCCCGCCAAAGCCAATATACCCCGAAACAAACTCGTCCATTACGTATGCTCCGTCGCGAATCGCTTGCGCCGTCCCGGTCTTCCCCCCGAAGTAGTACTCGGCCGGGTCCCCCATCCACCACCTCGTATCGTGTAACATCCCCCGCATCGTCGCCGAGGTCTCTGGAGAAACTGTCCCTGTCCTTACCGGCTCCTCCTCCGCCACCGCCGTATATTTCCCGTTTTTATCGACGTATCCCGCAATAACCGTCGGCCGATAATAATTCCCTCCGTTAATTAGCGAGGACCATCCCGCCGCGACCTGTATCATCGTCACGTCTAGCCCCTGTCCAAACGTCATGTTCGCGTAAGTCGAGTTGTATGCATACTCCGAATCTGCCGGAACGACCGTCCCGACGTTTTCGTAAAGTTCAATCCCCGTCGCCTGCCCAAGTCCAAAATGGTTGTAATAATAATCGTATAGCAGCTCTTTTCCCGCTTGCGTAATCGAATCTACGCTCCCGCCGAGCAACCGCAAAGCCTGTACACTCCCGGTGTTGAGCGACCATTGGAGCGCTGTCCGCATCGTAATCGTCCCTAGCTGTTTCGTTACGTCTGCGTTATCAATCTGCCAGTTATCGACCGTCGTCGAACCTTCGTTTACGTAAGTCGTTTCCGGCGTCATTTTCCCCTCGTTGATCGCCGCCGCCATCGTAAAACCTTTACAGATACTTCCCGGCTCATACGGCGTCTCTAGTACGTCGTTTACATAAACGCTTGCGTCCTCGACATTTCCATAATCCGCCGGACTATAAGACGGGAAAGAAACCATCGCCTTGACCTTCCCCGAATTTGGATCGTAGACCATCGCCGAGCCGTTTGAAATACCGAGGTCGTTCATATGTTGTCTTAAAACCTCCTCGACCTTCTTTTGAATATTCCGGTCAATCGTCAAGACGATATTTTTCCCGTCTTCCGCCGGAATTCGAACGTTATCATCGCCAATCGACAGCGCGACTTTATTGACGTCGGTAATCGTCTTCAGTACTCCGTTCTTCCCTGCCAATTCTTCGTCTAACGCCCCTTCTACTCCGTACTGCCCAACCCCGTCCGCGTTAACGAACCCGAGCGTCGAAGCCGCCAAATCCCCCTCCGCGTAAACTCGCTGGTTTGAAGACTGCGCATACATCCCCGCCGGCGCAATTTCCGAAAATGCTAAATACTCGCTCCGCGGTACATTCTTTGCTACGATTAGATACCTCCGCGACAAATCTTCAAAAATTTCGTCCACGCTCTCGACCGTCCACCTCGCTTTATCAATCTTCGCCATCGCCTCCGCGACCGCTTCCCTGTCTACGACCTGCGGATCGACGACGACCGTCCAGACGGTCGTATTTAAGACTACCGGAACCGGCTCGTCTCCGTCCAGCATATAAATCTCGCCTCGCTTCGCGACAATATCATAAAGCGACGTATGCTCCGCCGCCGCCTTCGCGACGTAACTTTCGTGTTCTAAAATCTGGATCTGAAACAGCCGCGCCAAAACTACCGCCACCGCTAAAACCAAGCATAACCGAAGAAACTTAACGCGCTTCATACCAACAATTATACCATAAACACTTCGTCAAAACGAAGCTTTAGCAAAGGGTTTTCCAAACAATGCGTCGTCCGCCCCGCGGAAATTACAATAAATACCTATCCGAAGGACTCCCCCTAGATTCCTCGCCATAAGAGTCCTGAGGATAGGCTATTTATTGTAATTTTTAGGCGGTAGCAGGCGGCGGACAGCGTTTGGAAAACCCTTTGCTAAAGCTTCGTTGAGGCAAAAGTGTTCGGTCTTTTGTTCGGTCCGCGTGTTCGGTTTTCACAGCGCTTGTTCGGTGGAAAACCCCTGTAATTCGTGGAAAACTTTTCGTTCAAAAAACCGAAAAAAGGTCTTGCAAAACGCTTGCAAATCGTTTATACTAAAGTCAATGGATAAATAATACAAAAATCCATAAACAAACATAAAAAGTACATTAATATCGTTTGAGGTTGGCCAAATGGGAGTTTTGGTGCGGGTTTAGGATACTCGAAATTAAAACCGTAAGTACCTCCATTAACACCTCCCAATTAACTCTAATGAATCAACTTTTAGCACAATAACCTCTCAACTGCCAGGATATGAGATGAGCTTCGGCTTATCAGATCGTGGTAACGTTATTGCTAATCAAACAAAAACCAAACAAACACAAAACCACTAAAATTCTCATTTGGGCGATCTCAAACAATGGTGTATAATAATACACAAATGAAGACATTACATAATCCTGTATTGTTATCGGAAGTTTTGGCAAATCTAGCGCCGCAGCTTGGCGAGACGTATTTAGATCTCACGGCCGGTTACGCTGGACACGCCAGTCGAATTTTGGCGATAACGCAGAATTATAAGAGTTCATGTTTAGTGGATAGAGATATTAATTCTATCAATTTCTTAAGAGCGAAGTACCAAGACGGTGAAGCCCCCGAAATTATCCACGAGAACTTTTGTGGCGCTGCGTTTTCTCTTTATACGTGTGGAAGAACTTTCGACTTAATACTAGCTGATTTTGGAGTGTCCTCCCCGCAACTAGACAATCCCGAGAGAGGATTCTCTTTTCAAACTAGCGGACCGCTCGATATGCGCATGGACTCGTCGAAAGGCGAAACGGCCGGCGACCTCGTAAATCATGGTTCCCTAGCGCGACTTGCCGATATTCTAAAAAATTACGGCGAGCTGAGTCCCAATCTTTCTCGGAAAGTAGCGCTTGCGATTATTAAGGCTCGCCCGTTTGAGGATACTGTTTCTCTAGCGGAAGCCGTCGCGAAAATCTTGCCGCGCCGCGGCCGGATTCATCCTGCGACTCGAGTCTTCCAAGCTCTCCGTATCGCGGTTAACGACGAGCTCGGCGAAATCGAGCGTACTCTTCCCCTCCTCCCCGATTTACTAAATCCTGGCGGCCGGGTCGCGATTATTACTTTCCATAGTCTAGAAGATCGGTTAGTGAAAAATTATTTCAAAGACGTCTCTTCCGATGGCGAAGAGTCGAAGCTCGAAATTTTAACTAAACATCCGATTACCGCCGGGAGTCTGGAGTTAGGTATCAACCCCCGCGCCCGCTCCGCCAAACTGCGCGTAGCTAAACGGGTTTAGATACAAATAAAAACAATAAAAACAAAAAAGGAGTAAAATATGCCCCGTCAAATCATCGTCGCGAACAAGTCTCGCGCTCAAAAAATCAAAGTCAACTTTCGCTAACTGTGTTCGCTCGCTTTGCAAGACCTTGAGCGACTTGCAAAGCGAGCGAGCATAGTTAACAGACTTGGGACTTGGTTCGTCAACGCGAAATTTGTCCCACCGAAGTAGTTAGAGTGACTTCGAGGTGTAAAATATGACCTTCCCGGAGGGAGAAGAAACCGATGCCGGTGGCGACATCCTTCCCTCTCCGGTCTATGTCGGACCAATCGCCGAGCAGGCGAGCGGGCCGGACCAAAAACAAAAATATTAAATAAGTGGAGTAAGAAAAACCAAAATGCGTTCAGGGGAATATACATCAAGACGAGGAGCTAGTTACGTTAGCCAATCTAGCTGGACCCGCAATCGAAACATCGTTCGTCATGAAGGTCGAGGCCTCGGTCCAATTAGCCTCATCGGTATGTTCCTGATGCTCATTACCGTCATGGGTATGATTTATCTTACTCAAGGTACTAAAGCAACCTCTTACGACTATGCCCTCGATGAGCTCGATACCGAAATTGCTGAACTGACCGCCGAAAAAGAAGATTTAGCCGTCGAAAAAGCTCGCTTGACCTCGATTGCTGCTACCAACGATTCCCAAGTCGCCGCCGCTATGCCCGTCGCTACGTCCGCCGGCTACGTAGATGAGTAGATGCATAGAGGCTAAGTAGCACCAAAGGTTTTCAAACAATGCGTTACTCGCCCCGCAATTTTTACAACTACTACCTATCCGAAGAACGACCAAAATTAGGAGTTCTGAGGATAGGCTAGTTGTTGTAAAAATTCGGCGGATAGCGGGCGGCGAGTAGCGTTTGAAAACCTTTGGTGCTACTTAGCCCCTCGGCGGCTCTCCCTCTGAGTCTTCTAGCAATTTTTTAGACTTAATTTCATACCGTTTCCCATTGACCGGCGAAACGTAATAATCCTCGTTTATCAAATTCACGAGCATCGAAAGATCCTTGTCGTCCATAATGATAATCGAGCCATCTTCGTCGGTCATCAACTCGAGATGCATTTCGTCGGCGTAATCGATAACCTGCTCTTGGGACATCTCTTCTTCGATATCCATCGCTTGGACTTTTTTCAAAATCGGCTTCTTGTCGACTAGTAACGCGTCCAAAGTTAGCCCTTCCGCAAACGACAGTTTATACTTTTCTGAAAGCTCTTTGGCCTTTTCCTCGGCGATGACTTGCGACTTGTAGTCGTATTGAAACAGCGCTTCGAACTTCGTCTGGTTAAAGATTACTACATCTTCCCCGATAATCGCGACTTGGTTGTCGTCCGGCATTTTTAAGGCGACTTCCGCCGAAAACGGCTCAAACGATTCCCCGTTTAGCTCCCAGCTCGTCCCCGCTTTGAGCGCCGAAGATGCCGCAATCCCCTTCGCAATATAAAAGCTCTTGGTCTCGCCCGACTCCGCGTCCGGATACGAAAACTTCGCGATAATCCCCTTGATTTTCTTAAATCCATACTCGTCGTCCGAAAAATAGTCCATATCGCGATATTCTTGCTCGATAAGATGTAGTAGAGTCTCCGCCCGCCCGACTTTCGAAAGTTTTGTCCGATAAATTACCTTCTCTTCCCCGTCACTTCGCTCGTACTCGCGACACTCTAGGCCCTTGTCCGCTTCTTCGATAATATACTTAATCGCCTCGTTCATAAATAACTGCTTAACCGAGCTCGTCAGCGCATCCGAATAGCGGATTTTGTACGGCGTATAATTTTTGTTAAATAGGAATAATTCTACCGAGACATTGTTTTTGATTTCGTCAATTTCATTTGCCCAGTGGAATACGTCAAAACTCTCTTCCATCTTCTTCTCCAATTAGATTTATGGTATAATTATAGCACATATGATTGAAATGTGGACAGATGGGAGCGCAAATCCAAACCCCGGGCCGGGCGGATTCGCCGTCCTAGACGGAGAAGGTAAACCTCTTGTCGTTCGCTCTTCCGAGGGACGAGAAACTACCAATATCCGGATGGAAGGTTGGGCGCTAATTGCCGCCATGCTCTACGCCAAGGGTCGCCCCTGCGAGATTTATACCGACTCCCAGCTCTGGATTAACATTTTAACCAAATGGGCTTCCGGTTGGGAGGCTAGAAGATGGAAGAAAAAGGGCGGCGAGATTAAAAACCTCGACCTTGTCAAAAAAGCTTACGCTCTTTACCGACAGGGCGACGTTACTTTGCATCACGTCTATGGTCACGTCGGGACCAGATTAAACGAATTAGCCGACGAAATGGCCAATAAAGGCCGGAAAGGAACTTTACGCGTATGAAAACTGCCGTAGTAAAAGTTAAAATTAAAAATCGCGAGGAACTCGAAGATAAGATGACCGAGATTGACCTCGAGTTTGAGCCGATGGTCTGGCAACACGATCGTGTTTACCTCCCTCGAGGGTTTAAGTCCGGCAATAATATGCCTCGGATGATTATGCGGACCGAAATGAAGGCGATCGACCGTCCGCCGAAATACGAGCTGATTTTGAAGCGCCATATCGAGGACTCCGGTATCGACGTCGTCGACCGTGTCATCGTAAGCGACTACGTCGCCGCCGTAAATATTATCCACCAGCTCGGCTTCGAGCTCAAATCGGAGGTCTCTCGCCGCCGCCAAATCCTCCCGATTGGCGAAGATACTAGGATGTGCCTCGACAAGGTCGACCGCGTCGCCGGCTACTATCTGAAGCTCGAGACCAAGCTAAAAGACGACGACAAAATTTCCGAGGTTATGGAAGACCTCGAAAAGACCCTTATGGTCTTCGGCCAAGACCCCCGCTCCCAGATTGAACAACCTTACTTTGCTTTAATGTAAGATGGCCAATACAAAACGTCTCGAAAAAGCCATCACCATCGCCACTAAGGCCCACGAAGGCCAGATGCGAAAATCTGGCGACCCCTATATTTCCCACCCTCTCGCCGTCATGAAAATTGTCGAAGATTGGGGGATGGACGAAGATACGATTATTGCCGCTGTTTTACATGATACCGTCGAAGATACCGACGTGACGCTCGAAGACATCAAAAGAGAGTTCGGCGAGCAGGTCGCTTTCCTTGTCGACGGTGTAACAAAACTGAGCAATATCCGCTCCGGGATGCGCGACATCGACACCTATCTTCCCGAAACTAAAGACAATCTCTTGCGGCTTCTCGTTGCGATGGGTTCAGATATTCGCGTTCTGATTATCAAACTCGCCGACCGCCTCCATAATCTCCGGACTCTTTCTGCTCTTCCGCCTGAAAAACAGCGAAAAATCGCCAAGGAGTCGCTCGAAGTCTTTGCTCCTCTCGCCGACCGGCTCAATATGGGCCGCCTTCGCGTCGAGATGGCCGATATTTCTTTCTCTTATGTCGACCCAAAGCGATTTCGCGAGCTGCAGAATCTTATCGAAGAATACAATCGTTCGGCCGCTACCGCCCTCAAGAAAGTTCGTTCCGAAGTTTCC
>JAFUBU010000049.1 GCA_017460045.1 Candidatus Saccharimonadota bacterium | reverse complement strand
TCCGCTTATGCCGCCTTCTCGGCCAGTATTTCGCGGAGCGGGACGGTCAATCTAGCTGAAGCCGGCTCAAATACCATTAAGCCGACTAGTACTGGGACTCTCGGTACCGGAAGCGATACGGTTTCGATTACGACGAACTGTACCTACGGCGGATACAATCTCTACGTCTCGGCTACCAGTACCGGCGGAACGAACTTAAACCTTTCCGGG
The DNA here is from genome assembly GCA_017460045.1 of Candidatus Saccharimonadota bacterium. GTDB lineage: Bacteria > Patescibacteriota > Saccharimonadia > Saccharimonadales > Saccharimonadaceae > Nanosyncoccus. The sequence goes on along the minus strand of JAFUBU010000049.1, from coordinate 7,449 downwards.
GCTTCGGCTTCAGAACTAACAAACGCTAAGAATTATATTGCAACTAGTAGTACCGCTACCGGCTCGGAAACTACTCTTTCTCGCGATACTTGGGGAGTAGGGAAAACCGCTTCGGCTTTCTCTGGCCTACCGCCCTACGCCGCCGACGCTAGTACGCTAACGCCGTTTTATACCGGGACTACTTCCGCTTCCTACGATTTCTACTATGGAGTAAACGTAAGTACCGCTAAAACTCCCGGTACTTATACTGGAGAGGTACTCTATACCGTACTAATGGACAGTGCTTGTACTAGTTATACTCTAAACTTTAATGGTAACTCTGCTACGACTAATACTCTAACTAGTAGAGATATTGCCTTTGACGATACGATAGACTTATCTACTATCTCTTCTTCTTCCGTAATCGCCCGAACCGGCTATACCCTTACCGGCTGGAAAGACCAAAACAACAATAGCTATGGCATTACTGGGGCAGTAGACGTAAACCCAGGAGACTTATCGTCTGTGACTCTAACTGCTCTGTGGACGGCCAATACTTACACAATTGCCTACGCCGCTGGCTCTACTGGCGGGACTTGTAGCGTAACTAGTACTTCCGCTACTTACGACCAAAACGTTACGTTATCTAGTACTAAATGTACTAAATCCGGCTATGAACAAAAAGGTTGGTCTACTAGTAGCTCGGCTTCTAATACTAAAACCTACAATCTCGGGCAAACCCTTACTAAGCCCAATCTTACCGCCACTAATGGTGGGACGGTAACGCTGTATCCGTATTTTGAGAGTACGGTAGCATATATGCAGGGGTGGACGGGATGCTCCAGCCTAACCACCGGGTCTAGTAATTATGTAACATTGACAGACTCAAGGGATGGCAATCAGTATAAAGTTCGACGCCTGGCCGATGGTAAATGTTGGATGGTGGATAATTTATTAATTGTTGGCTCAAGAACCCTTACGTCCTCAGATTCCAATGTCTCTACCAACTTTACATTACCGGCCTCCAGTACTACCAATTTATACTACTCTTCAACATCTGCAGGTAATTATTATGTGGCAAAAGGGACGACGTATAGTGGCTCAACAACTATGCCAGTAGACATAACCTTCTATAATTATTATGCGGCTACTGCTGGCGGTAGTACCTCGGACGACATATGTCCTAAAGGCTGGAGGTTGCCAATTGGCGGAACCGATACGTCGACGAATGATTTCTCCATATTAGCTAAGGCTTATGGCGGGTCTGGTTCCAGCGAGACCAATGCAACGGTTATGACCAAGTTACTTGACCATGACGGGCCAGCGCTTACTAATAATATTGGGTACTACAATAGCGGGTATAATAAAGTTGGGCAACAAACTGGCTATCAATCTTCTACCGCCTCAGACTCTTCGCGAAACTATTTTCTTGCCTTGAATAGCAATAATGCCATTTATCTACCGGACAACAGCTATAAAGGACATGGACGGGCTGTTCGATGCCTATTAAAATAAACATTACCTCTAATAAAATTCTTATTATGGAGCAACATACTCCGGATTAACTCCGGAGTATGCGATACGAATAATGCGCACCTCTTTCTTCTGTTCGTCGACGTAATAAAATATTCGATAATGGCGAACGCGCGTGCAACGCGCTTCGCGACTTTGCCAAGGCTCGTATGGGTAAATCGTCGCCCCCTTCGGAGCCGTCGCCAAATTTTTTAGTTTCCTGTATATCTCTGATATTACTCGCTCAGCGCTAGCCGGTTGCAACAAAACATTAGCAATATACTGCCTAATGTCCTCGATATCACGGTCCGCCTTTTGAGACAAGACCACTTTATACACTACCGACGATGCCTCCGGTCATAGTTTTTGATGGAATCCTCGAGCATAATCATACGGCCGGCCTCAAGGTCGTCCCAACCAGCCTGTAGCTCGGCATCAATTTCCGAACGAGAAAGATTAGAAAAATCAAAAGACATTCTTGGGGCTTTGGTCGTGACTGGAACACTTAATATTACTGCCATATTGATTTCCTTTCTATTATTACTCTAACACAGTTCAAGAAATTATACAACAGCTAACCCGCCCGATTTCGCTTGCATTTTATCGGCAAATTTGCTAAAATAGATGTAGAGTTTCAGTCGTTTTGTATTGCTGTAAACAGAGCGACAACGCCGGGCGTAGAGCCTTACCATCTCTACCGAAGGTAATAATTATCAAAGTTAATTAGGAATATTTAATGCCAACGATCAATCAGTTGATTAGAAAGCCTCGCAAAAAGGCTACTAAAAAGTCGAAAGCTCCGGCCCTCGGCTCTATCGTTAATACGCTAAAGACTCGCTACTACAACCAGCCCGCCCCATTGAAGCGCGGCGTCTGCGTCAAGGTAACGACCAAAACCCCGAAAAAGCCGAACTCCGCTCTCCGGAAAGTCGCTCGTGTCCGCTTGACTAACGGTCAAGAGGTCTGGGCCTATATCGGCGGCGAGGGCCACAACCTCCAGGAACACGCCGTCGTGCTCGTCCGCGGCGGCCGCGTACCGGATCTTCCGGGCGTTCGTTATCATATCGTCCGCGGGACCTTGGATCTCCAGGGCGTCGAAGGACGTAAGCAGGGCCGTTCAAAGTACGGTGCAAAGAAAGGAGATAAATAATGCCGCGTAAAGTTACTAAATCTCTTGAGCGAAAAGTCTCTCCGGATCGCAAGTACCAAAGCGTCCTTGTCCAGAGACTGATTAATAAGTCTATGTTAGACGGCAAGAAACAGGCCGCCGAGCGCGCGGTTTATTCCGCTCTCGAAGGCGCCGCGAAGACTCTTAAATCGGAAGATCCGGTCGAGGTTTTCGAAAAGGCGATCATGAATATCTCCCCGGATTTCGAGGTTAAGTCTCGCCGCGTCGGCGGAGCCAACTACCAGATTCCGTTCCCAATTTCGGGCCACCGCCAGCAACATTTCGCCTTCTCTTGGCTCGTCCAGGCCGCTCGCGACCGTAAGGGTATGCCTTACGCCAAGCGCCTCGAGCTAGAAATCGTCGATGCCTACAACGAAGCCGGTGCCGCTTTCAAGAAGAAGGAAGATTGCCACCGCATGGCGGAAGCGAACCGCGCCTTCGCCCACTTCGCGAGAGTCTAACTTCCAGAAAATCGCCTACAAACCTCTAGGCGATTTTTTGAGCTTATGCTATAATAGATACAAACATTGGAGGAATATAATGGTTAAAATTGCAATCAACGGTTTTGGGCGCATCGGCCGTAACGCTTTCAAGATTGCCTTCGAACGAAGCGATCTCGAAGTCGTCGCCCTAAATGATTTGACGGACGCGAAGACCCTCGCGCATCTCTTAAAACACGATTCGTCCTACGGTACTTATGACCGCGACGTTTCGGCGGACGACGAAAATATCATCGTCGACGGCAAAAAGATTCGGGTCTATTCTGAAACGGACCCAGCAAAGCTCCCCTGGAAGGACCTCGGCGTCGACGTCGTTATCGAGTCGACCGGCTTCTTTACCGACCCAGAAAAGGCCAAGGCCCATCTTGACGCTGGCGCTAAGAAGGTCGTTATTTCCGCCCCGGCGAAAGGCGAAGGCGCGAAGACTGTCGTCCTCGGAGTTAACGAAGACGCCGTTACGGCGGAAGATAATATCCTGAGCAACGCTTCCTGCACAACTAACTGTATCGCTCCGGTTATGAAAGTCCTCGAGGATAATTTTGGCGTCGAAAAGGCGATGATGACTACGGTCCATAGCTATACCGCTTCGCAAAAGCTCCAGGACGCCCCGGCTAAGGATATTCGCGAGGCTCGCGCCGCCGCCGAAAATATCGTCCCGACGACGACCGGCGCTTCGAAGGCGACCGCCTTGACGATTCCGTCCCTGAAGGATCGGTTTAACGGTCTTTCCGTCCGCGTCCCGACCCCGGTCGTATCTTTGAGCGATATTACCGCTGTCCTTAAAAAAGACGTAACCAAAGAAGAAATTAACGAGGTCTTCAAGAAGGCCGCGAGCGAGCCCTACTACGAGGGTATCCTCGGCGTGACCGAAGAGGAGCTCGTCTCAAGCGACTTCAAGGGCTCGGCCTATTCCTCGATTGTCGACTTAAATCTGACCGACGTCGTCGGAGGTAATCTCGTCAAAGTCGTCGCTTGGTATGATAACGAATGGGGCTATAGCAACCGCCTCGTCGAATTAACTGCTGATTTTGGAAAGGAATAATATGATTTATATCGCATCCGACCATCGCGGTTTTGAACTCAAACAGAAAATCTTAAAAGACCATCCCGACTATCTCGACCTCGGCCCGCGCGCCTACGATCCCGAGGACGACTACAACGAGTTCGCGGCTAACCTCGCTATTAACGTCCGCGACGCTTCGAATGCGACCCAAGCGGCCGACCCGCCGAGTTTTGGTATCTTGATTTGCGGCTCGGCGCATGGCGTCGCGATTGAGGCTAACCGTTTCAAGGGTATTCGCGCTATCTTAGGCCTGACTCCCGAGCTTGCCAAGATCGGCCGCGAGCATAATAACGCTAACGTCCTCTGTCTCTCCGCCGATTTTACCCCCGAAGGAGATATTCCTAAAATTATCGACGTGTTTTTGACGACGAAGACTCGGACCGAAGAAAAATATGCCCGTAGAAATATCAAACTCGATAAATACGGAGAAAATTAACTATGGCACTAATCAATACCGTCATCGTCCCAACTATCCTCGCCGCCGACCAGACTCAATTCGGCGCCTTCGTCGCCGCCTACCAGGGATTTGCCAAGCGTATCCAAATTGACATTACCGACGGCCAGCTCGCCCCGACCTTGACTCTCCCCGAGAACCAGGCTATTCTTCCCGAGGGTATCCAAGCCGACTATCATATGATGGTCGCTCGCCCTTCGGAGCATCTCCAAACTATCCTCCAACTGAAGCCCCATCTCTGTATTTTCCACGCCGAATGCGGCGAAGACCTCCTCCCGCTTTTTACCCAGCTTAAATCCGCCGGGATTAAAGCCGGCGTCGCTTTGATGAAACAGAGCTTTCCGGCCGTCTATCGCGGCGCTATCGAAGGTGCTGACCATGTCTTGATCTTTGCCGGCGAGCTCGGTCGCCAAGGTAGCGAGGCGGATTTGCTCCAGACCGAGAAAGTCGACTTAATCCGGGCTATCAACCCCAACGCCGAAATTGGTTGGGACGGCGGAGCGAACTTAAAAAACGTTCGCGCTATCGCCCACGCCGGGGTCGACGTTATCAACGTCGGTTCGGCTATCGCCGCCGCTCCAAACCCCCAGCAGATGTACGAGGAGCTCCAAGCCGACCTCGACAAGAAAGGGGTAGTATTATAAATGGCTAAAATCGCAAGCCTCGGCTCCGCCCTCCAAGATATTTACCTTATCGACCACGACGACTTCGTCGGCGGTATTATCCCCGGCGAGGCTAAGGAGGAAAAGGAAATTTTCAAAGATCTCCAAATCGGTACTAAGGCCGATATCGACCGTATCTCGTTTGAGACCGGCGGCGGCGGGACCAATTCCGCGACGACCTTCGCCCGCTGCGGCCACGAAGCGACTTTTATCGGCAATATCGGCCGCGATCCGGCCGGCGAGGCGATTCTCGCTTGCCTTGACGAAGAGGGAATTGATAGCTCTTACGTCTATTTTGCTTCGCGTAAAAAGACCGGCGTCTCGGTTATCTTGCTTGATACCAAGTCTGGCGAGCGGACGATTTTGACCCATCGCGGCGCCTCGGCGAAGTTCGACAATCTCGACCCTAAAGACCTCGAGGAGATTAAGCCCGACTGGCTCTATGTTACTTCGCTCCGAGGCGACCTAAAGACTCTCGAAAAGTTTCTGAAAAAAGCCAAAGAGCTAAATAGTAAGGTCATGTGGAATCCTGGGAAGCTAGAGCTAAAAGAGCCCAAAAAAGTCCTCAGCCTCTTAAAATACGTCGACGTCCTCCTCGTCAACAAGACCGAGGCCGGCGAGCTAGTCGGCGGGACCGATTTAAGAGAGCTGCTGAACAAGCTAAGGGGCTACGCTGAGACCGTTATTATTACTTGCGGCGGTATGGGCGCAATCGCGACCGACGGTACCGAGACAATTCGCCTCGGCCTTTACGAAGATATCCCGGTCAAGGATACGACCGGCGCCGGCGATTCTTTCGGCTCTGGCTTCCTCGCCGCTCTCGCGAGCGGGAAATCTTTCGAAAAGTCGCTCGTTTTTGCCGCGGCCAACTCTACCTCGGTTGTCGGTAAACTCGGCGCGAAGCCCGGTATCTTGACCGGCAAAGAAAAGCTCCATCAAATGCCCCTCGAACAAATAAAATAAGGGCGCTGCTATTAGCGCCCCTAAAGCTAGTCGCCCATCTCTACTCGCACTGCGAGGTCGAGCAAATACTTGTCAAATTCGAGCAATATTTTTGAGCCCTCCTGCAAGCGAACCGTTAGGTTTCCAACGAAGCTCGTCGAGTACGCTAGCTCGGCCATCTCGTCTAGGTAGCCTAGAAAGGCCTCCTCGAAGCGGACGACATTGTCGGCCTCTTCCGTCCGAATCGTTGGGTCTCGCTCTACTATCTCTTCCCAACGTTCGTCGAGCGCTATTGCTCGTTTAGACTGGCCCTCGACTTCTCTGCGAAGGCTATCCGTTGCATACTCAGGTAAAAGGACCCCGAGCGCGCTCGTGAGTTTGCTTCGTCTCGTCCGCATCTCGCGACTGAGGCTAGGAGAAGATAATTCCTTGATCAATCGATCTACAATCTTCTCGCCTTCGAAAATCAGGCCTAAAAGCCCGAAGACTATCAGTAGCGACCCAATTAGTCCAACGATTGCGAACCTTGCAGCCATGAGCGCTACTAAAACTAGCGCAAAACTTGCATACAAAAATCCCAAAATATTTCTGAACTTCGCCATAATATACCTCCTTCTGTCAAAGAACTATAATCACCAACATTATATCACATTTATGCTAAAAACGCAAGATATGGTATAATATAGGAGTATGCCAAAGTTTGAATTAGTATCAAAATACCAGCCGACCGGCGACCAGCCGGCGGCGATTAAACAGCTCTGCGACGGGCTTGATAAGAATGTCCGCGAACAGACTCTCCTCGGCGTGACCGGCTCCGGCAAGACTTTTACTATGGCGAACATTATCGCCCATCACCAAAAGCCGACTTTAATCCTCGCTCACAACAAGACCCTCGCTGCTCAGCTCTTCTCCGAGTTTCGTGATTTCTTCCCGAAAAACGAAGTCCACTATTTCGTCTCTTACTTCGACTATTACCAGCCGGAGGCTTATATCGCGAGTTCCGATACCTATATCGAGAAAGATTCCGCTATTAACGACGAAATCGATCGCCTCCGCCACGCCGCGACGGTCGCGCTCTTGACCCGCCCCGATACGATTATCGTCGCGAGCGTCTCCTGCATTTACGGTATCGGCTCCCCGGACCACTATACCGAGATGTCCGTCGCGCT
>JAFUBU010000048.1 GCA_017460045.1 Candidatus Saccharimonadota bacterium | reverse complement strand
GTCTACGCAGTACAGCTCGGCTGGCGGGTACGGCTTACTCTTTACTTCGTCTAATGTGTACCGGAGCAGCAGCAGCAAGAACTACGGCCGTTCAGTGCGATGTATCGCAGATTAGGTCCGTTTCTAGAGTAGCCTCCGAGGAGCTCGCCCCGCTCCCGCTCCTCGCCGAACCTCCGTGGGCGGGGAAAGAAGGTGGGAATTAAGATAAAGTAAAGGAGAAACAAGATATGTCTACACCTTCCACAAAACCAAAGAGGGGCCAATCCGGCGGCGGAGCCGTCGGATTGGTACGAATGAGCGAAACATTGCTCAACCGTGACACAGCAACAGAAAAGAGCGACACGGCGGAGGAGCAAAAGAGAAAGGCGATCGAGCGGTACCAAGAAAACAAGAGGATGCTGCTCGAGCGGGAACAAAACAACTATTCTGAAATCATCTTGCTCAAAGACAAACCGAAAGGAAGTACGAAACACAATGAATGGTGGAACGCGTTTGGGCACTCGGCAAACCTCCTAGTCTACTACATCGCGGAAAATCACCCGATCACCTTTCGGAAGACTGCCGATACGGACTACGGAATAAGGTCGGAAGAAGGGGTGGTGTCGATTCGAGATTTGAACAAATTTTGTAAATCGATGAAAGCATTTGGGTACACGAAGGGCGTGTTTGGGGCGGAAATGTGTATCATCAAGCTCGGGCGGAAACTCACGCCCGAGGATTATAATTCTGCGATTACGGTCGAGCAGAGGATGCTCGACCGAGTAAACGGGCTAATATTGCCGAATGAGATGATGGTCGAGCTATCGACGAAGATTGGGGAGCTCGACGGGAAAGTACACGAGGTCGTGCGGAAGATGGACGCACAATCGCGAGAAGTTTATGCCGACGAGATGGAGAAGATTACGACGAGAATGGTAAGACATATGGTACAGGTAGAGCGGGGGAGTTACCCGGTAAACGAGTTTCTCGATGAGTTGCTCGAGGAGATAGAAGAACTTTGGGGGTATCTGAAGATTATAACGAATAGGCGAGCGTATGGAATAAAGAAGATTACGCAAATTGGCGAGAAGATAGAAGACGTGAGAATACAAGTCATGAAAGAGCTAAAGAAGCAGGCGTTAAAGAAGGTAGATGAAAGGATAGACAATGGCGCAAAAATCCGGAAATAAAAATTATTTAGCGCATATCCCGACGAGTAACGAAGAGCTTTGGGACGCGCTAGTTTTGGCGTATCAGATGGCGAAGAGAGGGAAGATGCGGACGGCGGACCAGCATAAGTTCGAAGTGAGGTGGTATGAAAATCTGCGGATATTGTATTTCGATATAATTTATAGAACTTATAATCCGAGCAGGAGTAAGGCTTTTATTACGCATAATCCGGTAGATAGGGAAATATTTGCGGCGCCGTTTCGAGATAGAGTAGTGCATCATCTCATCTACGGGATTTGCGGGTCGTGGTGGAATAGACATTTTATTTATGACTCGTATTCTTGTATTCCGGGGAAAGGGACAAAAGTCGGGGTAGAGAGAATACAGCACTTCATGCGGTCGGCAGTGCAAGAGGACAAGCGCAACGGGCGCTCCGGGAAGGAAGTCAGAGTTTTGAAACGAGATTTGTCGGGATATTTTATGAGTTTAGAGCGAGAGGTTTTGTATAAGAGGGTAATGTTCGGGCTAGATAGGCAGTTTCCAGATAAGGGCTATACTTACCGGCTGATGGAGTTTTTGTGGAGAAAAATTATTTTCGATGATCCGATAGAAGGGGTCAGGGTAGTCGGAAAAAAGAGCGATTGGGAGAAGTTGCCGCCGAATAAGAGTTTGTTTCATCAGCCGCCCGGGAAGGGGATAGTGATCGGGAACCAGACTTCGCAACTATTGTCGAATATTATGTTGGATTTATTAGATAGGTATGTAACAATCGAGCTCGGATTTAAGCGATATGGAAGATACGTAGACGATTTTATAATCGTCGCGACGGAGGAGGAGTATCCGGCGGCGAAAGAAGTGATGATGGAGAAGATACCGAAGTTTTTAGCGCGATACGGGCTCAGAGTCCATCCGAAGAAAATCTATAACCAGCGAGTCGGGCACGGAGTGTCGTTTCTCGGAAAGTATATATATCTCAGTCATATAACGCTCGGAAAGCGGACGGCAAGGAACTTCTATAAGGCGGCGATGGATTATTCGCACGGGAAGGGAGGGGAAGAGGCGATAGACTCGTACCTAGGGATGGGGAAATATACCGCGTCGGCCTGGCTTAATGCGAAGGTTTTTGAGAGCGTGGGGTGGAGATATTATTACACTTAAGGGAGCGTCTTGATAGGAGGAGGTGCGGCGAGGAGCGGGAGCGGGGCGAGCTCCTCGGAGGCTACTCTAGAAACGGACCTAATCTGCGATACATCGCACTGAACGGCCGTTGTTCTTGTTGTTGTTGTTCCGGTACACATTAGACGAATTAAAGTTTAAGTTGTACCCGTTAGTCGAGCTGTTCTGCGTAGACGACCAATAGTTCCCGTTCGAGCCCTGATTGTTCCAGCCCGACGAGTTGAAGTTCCCGCCGAGGACGAAGCTCCAAGGGGACGATGTGGTCGACTAACTCTCGGCTAACCGAACTTGACTAACAACAAACTAGGCAACCAGCAAAGAGATAACTTGTCATAACTCAGCCTCCCGTAGGTGACTGCTAAGATGGATATGGCAACCGCAGCGTCCCGTTTTGGTCCGGCCGCGGTCACTTTTGTCCGGTATTGGACCTACAAAAGTAGGTGTATCTCTGAACCTCCGGGAAGTGTCTTCCCTGAGGGATTTCCCGAAAATAATGTCCCAAGGGTAGACGACGCTCCCTTATGGATATTATAATATCATTGTTCGGAAAAAATCAAATTGGCGGTTGACTAAGAGTGGAAAGAGCAAGTAGTGCCTAGTCTTCGAGGAGCTTTTGGACGAGGGAGACGATTAGGCCTTTTTCGGACGGACTAGATTCGGCGAT
>JAFUBU010000047.1 GCA_017460045.1 Candidatus Saccharimonadota bacterium | reverse complement strand
GGGGGTATTATGCGATGCCTGGGCTCTCGACGTCGGAAGGGGTGCCGACGGGGGGAATCTATGGGTTTGCGATGATTGCGATGGAGATAGTAAAAGAAATCCAGCCGAATAAAGTTGTCGTAGCGTGGGACAAGGCAAAGACAAGTGTTTCGAAAAGGGTGGCGATTTACTCGGAGTACAAGGCCGGGCGGAAGAAGCCGGGGGAGGATTTTTATGCGCAGATACCGATGCTTAGAGAATTGGTGGATGCGCTAGGGTGGGACTTTATTGAATGCGATAATTATGAGGCTGATGATATAATTGGCACTCTGGCGCATCAGGCAGTGGCTTCTTCTGCGTCAGCGGATGCGTTGCTCACTCGACGTATGTCAAATACGTCTCGTTCCGCTACTCCCGCTTCCTTGAATAAGCCTACTGCTGATGCACCAGGAAAATGGGAGGTGATTATCGTGTCGAGTGACCTAGATATGCTACAGATTGTAGATAAAAATATCAAGATGTATCGGTTGCTCAAAGGATTCACGAAACTTGAAGAGATCGATGTAAAAGCGCTCGAAGAGAAGTACGGGATTTTGAAGGAACAGTTTTTGGATTTGAAGGCGCTCAAGGGCGATGCGTCGGACAACATCCCGGGAGTACCGGGGATAGGAGAGAAGACGGCGGCGAAGCTTTTGAATGAGTACGGAAGCCTAGATGGAATCTATGAACATCTGGATGAGATAAAGGGAACGACGCGCGACAAGCTCGAGGCGGGGAAAGAGAGCGCGGAGATGTCGCGGAAGCTGGCGAAGATTATGTTTGATGCGCCGGTGTCGCTTTTGGACGTCCCGGAGCTAGTTATCGATGGGCCGAGGGTAGTGAAGGCGCTTCAGAAGTTGGAGTTTAAGAGTCTAGTCCGGAAATTTGCGAAGGAGCTGCCAGAGGCGGAGGGTGAGATGCCAAAGCGTGAGTTGCGGACTCTGCCGGACAATGTAATTATTGAGTGGGACGTAAAGAGGAAGATGCACGAAAACCCGGAGCTCGTGGAGAAGATACTTGGCGGGGCGGAATATTGGGATCTAGGTCAAGGTAAGTTTTTGTTGAATCCGCTCGAGAGGATAGTTTCGGAACAGCGACAGATGATGTTGCAATTTGAAGAAACGGAGGAGGAAAAGCAAGAGCGGGCAGATGAGTATTTTCGGCAAAGGGAGGAGTTTGAGAAGCTGCCGAGAGTGTATGCGATTTTTCGAGATTATGATTTGCCGCTCGTGCCGATTCTTTATAAGATGGAAAAGAGGGGGATACAGATTTCGCGAGAGCATTTTCGGGAGATGCGGGCAGAGTATGAGCGAAGAGTGTATGAGCTCGAGCAGAAGATTTATGATGCGACAGAGGTCGATGAGAACGGTAAGCGGACACTACCGAGGACGGAGTTTAATATTAATTCGCCGATACAGCTCGCTGGGGTGTTGTTTGAAAAGTTGCGGCTCCCGACGAACGGGATTCGGAAATCGCAGAGGGGATATTCGACGGGGGTAAGCGAGCTCTCGAAGCTGATGGATTTACATCCGATTGTGCCGCTCATTGTTGAATATCGAGAAGTGTCGAAATTGCTGAATACGTATATTGCGCCTTTGCCGGATTTGGCAGACGAGGAGGGGCGGATACATACGACTTTCACGCAAAACGTGACGGCGACGGGGAGGCTGTCGTCGGTCAACCCGAATTTGCAGAATATTCCGGTCAGGACGGAAGAGGGGAAGAGAATACGCGAGGGGTTTGTGGCGGCGCCGGGGCGGAAGCTGGTACAGGCAGATTATTCGCAGTTCGAGCTCAGGTTGGCGGCGGTTTTGTCGGGGGATGAGGCGTTGATGGCTGATTTTAACGCGGAGGGGGTAGATATTCACACGAAAACGGCGGCGGATGTATTTCGGATTCCGGCGGCGGAAGTGACGAAGGCGCAGCGGCGAGCGGCGAAGACGATTAACTTTGGGGTGCTATATGGGATGAGCGCGAAAAGTTTGGCGGAGCAGACCGGGATGTCGATAATTGAAGCGAAGAAGTTTATTGGAGATTATTTCGAAATTCGGCAGCCGATACGGATTTACCTAGATAAGATTTTGGAGCAGGCGAGGACGGTAGGGTATGTCGAGACTTATTACGGGCGGAGGCGACCGACGCCGGATGTGAAGTCGGCGAATTATGGTGTCCGGCAGGCGGCGGAGCGAGCGGCGTGCAATATGCCGATACAGGGGACGGAGGCGGATTTGATGAAACGGGCGATGATACGGCTAGATGAGGTTTTGCCGGATGGGGCGCTGCTCGTTTTACAGATTCACGATTCGCTAGTGGTAGAGTGTCCGGAGGAGGAGGCGTCTGAGGTTGCGGAGATGATGAAAAAAGAAATGGAGAAGGTTGCGCCGGAGCTTCCGGTAAGGTTGGAGGTAGAGGTGAAAATTGGAGATAACCTGGGGGAGGTATAGCAAATTGTTCTTGGAGCGAACTACTTCCTCAGCGGATGCGCTACTCGTGAGACGTACTTTCTAGTACGTCTCACTGCGTTGCTCCCGCTTCGTCGTATTTCATCTCCAAGAAGCAATTTGTAATGTTCGGAGGGGGATTTTTGGTAAAAATATCATGGTTATGATTGCAACTTTTTTTCGATTTGGTATATACTCTTATTGTGGAGTTAAACGATTTTGGCTCTAAGTTGGTTCGCCCTAATGGGTGGCCTTACAGAACAATCAACTGCGGGGGAGCTATACTAGGCTCCGGCTCCGGTTTTCTGTCCACAACACAGAAAGGAGCAAAAAATGATTAAGCTAAAACTATTCGTTAAACTAAAATCATTTGAGTTCATCCTCAAAATCAAGAAATCCCGCTAAACGAGATATCTCACTCCATAAAACATAGTGGGTTATATTAATCCTAGTTTAATATAACTTGCTATGTTTCCATTATACCGCT
>JAFUBU010000046.1 GCA_017460045.1 Candidatus Saccharimonadota bacterium | reverse complement strand
TTGAACTCCCTTAAGGGTACTCGAGCTGGGTGATAAAACTCTAGTACCCTTAAGGTATTTCAAATTAGTTTGATTTGTATTGGTATGGTTTCCCATAGGCCTCCTTACTTCTTTTTACTTATTTTGGGGTATCAAAACTAAAGCGTTTATACCCCTCTCTGGTATTGTTCCAACCTATCCTTAGCTCTACGCCGCTCTGGCTCGGTACAGCTAGAGATACGTTGGATTGGAGCGACTTGCTGCGATTATCTGCCTCCCTTTCTAGCCTAACAAACGAGAAGCCGCCTGCTTTACGAGTAGGCGGCTAAACCACTTGGGCCTGTGAAGCGGTTCTTACGCCCGCTTCAGGACAGAGGACGACCTCCTAACTCGTATAAAGCAACATTATACGGGGGAGAGCCGTTGGACCTGCTAGGATTGGCAGACCCAGAGCGGCTTTAGGAGGCCGTCCTCAATCTCCAATCAAAGAAAATAGTCCATTTTCGATTATCAATGTAATGTGCTAAAATAGCTCTCCCATTTTCAAAGGTATAATGTTGCTTACATATTCATTTTATCACACATAAATCATTTGCGCTATAGTTTTATTTACAATCTCCACCCCTATTATTGCGATATTCGCCGGCGATATTATCGTGTATTTCGGCGAATCCCTTCGAGTTTTTTATGGACATCTTTGTCGTCCATCGCGAGGAGACGAAGGCGAGAGTCGATTTCGGCCTTCGCGAGAGCGACGATGCGGGTAATAGCGGAGTTTCGCTCGGCGAGCGGCGAGAAGAAGTCAGAAAACTCCTCAGCCTCCTCCTTAGTCCGAACGACGTTCGCGAGATAACGCGGGTAGAGGTCGACCGACTTGTCGCCCATCATTTCCTCGACGTAAGACCAATGAGAGAAGAGCCAAGCCTTGGCCTCGTCCTTGGTGAAATGGTTGCGGACGAGGAAGCCAAAAAGATAACCATGGTCCTGGGGCTTGACGATTTTAGGCTCGTCGAGAAGACCGATAAGTTCCTTAGTGTGTGTTTTGGCGTCAGTCATGGCGAAGAGAAGATCATCTTTAATCTCTGGCTCGGAAGTTGTCGTGTAGTTTGCAAGGTACTCATCAAAGACGGATTCTTTGCTACGCTCGAGAGTCGCGAGGAAGATGTCGAGGCGAATTTCGGGATTGAGTCTTGCGTAATCCGACTCGTAGAGATCCTCGAGAGCGTCGAGAGCCGGACCGTCTTCGGCGTAATAAGCAAGGCCAAGAATAATACTGCGGACCTTGGTATCTTCCTCCGGTTCGCCCGGTCTCGGCTCAATGCCAAGGCGAGAAAGTTGGGTTTGAATCAGGTTGTCGACGTATTGTTTGAACTTCGGACGATCCTTATCTTTATAGGGGAAGAAGACTTTCAAATCGGAGATAATATTCGTCAAGATACACCAAATCGCGTAACTTTCCTCGTTCTCAAACTTCGGGAGTAGCTCAAGAAGCGAGGCGGAAGAGACGAGCGAAGTTTTTGCGAGGAGCGAGCGGTCGAGGAGGAGACGGATTTTCTGCTCAAGAGAGAGGCGGGAGAAATTATTAAGGGCGTCTTGGAACTCGTCGCCGGAAAGATTAATTAGATAATGGCCCGACATATCGTCTTTAACTTCTGGGAGCGGCCACTTCGTCTCGTCGGTATCGCCAGTCAAAAGGAAGCGCTGCTGGGAACCGTCGGTATAAACCGGGTAGCCCGGCTGGGAAATCCAAGCGTCCATAAACTCCTTGACGTCGAACTTGGCGTAAGGCTGTAGCGAAGACCAGAGGTCGTCGCCGGTCGTATTACCATAGGCGTACCGCTTGAAATAGTCCTTAATCCCGGAGAAGAAGGCTTTATTACCCATCAAGCGAATCAGCATCAACATCAAGCGCGAACCCTTCGCGTAGACAATAGCGCCGTCGAAGAGCGCGGCGATTTCGGCCGGGTCGTCAACGTCCTGTTGGACCGCCTGGATACCGGGGAGAGCGTCGCGACTCAGCGCGGCGCGACAAATCGTCGTATAATAATCGCGCCAAATATTATACTCCGGATGGAGCGCGTCGACAGCGATATATTCCATGATATTGGCAAACGATTCGTTGAGCCAGAGGTTATTCCACCACTCCATGGTTACGAGATTGCCAAACCATTGGTGCGAAAGTTCATGGGCGACGACGGTCGCTACGTATTGCCTCTCAGAAATCGTCGTCGTTTTATCAACAAGTAGACAAGCTTCGCGATAAGTTACGAGACCCCAGTTCTCCATCGCGCCAGCTTCAAAGTCCGGGATAGCAATCTGATCGAGCTTCTTCAGAGGGTATTTCGTACCGAAAAGATGATCATAATAATCGAGGCATTGGCCGGCGATGTCGTTGGCGAACTTAACCGACTCGACGGAGTGGTTCATGGTACAGTAAGTTGTAATTTCTACACCATTGAGATTTTTAGCAGTCAGTTTTTGGAAACGACCAATACAGAAAGCAAGGAGATAAGTCGACATCTTCGGAGTAGTTTCGAACTCGACGCGCTTCCCGGAATCGAGGCTCGTAGTTTTTTTGATGGGCATATTAGAGATAACCACATCCTCCGCGTCGGGGACTTCGAGCGTCAGGGCGAAAGTCGCCTTGGCCGCCGGCTCGTCGACCGAAGGGAAAGCCTCGCGGGCATAATGGCTTTCGAATTGAGTCGAGACTAAAGTTTCCTCTTGTCCTTCATATTCGTAGCTCGAGAGGTAGGCGCCTTCCATGTTGGTATTGAGGTCGAAATGGTAGTTGACTTCGACGACGGCGGTCTCAAGCTCGGGGAAGTAGGGTATTTCTAGGACCTCGTCTTTATGTGTAAATTTTACAATCTCGCCTCGGAGTTTAACGCGGTCGATGGTCAGGTCTTTGGCATGGAGCTTGATTGTTCCCTGTTTCGGCTCGCCGGATATTTTGACGTAGCCGATAGCCTTTCCGGCGTGGCGATCAACGCTCAAGATAATATCATAATGACTTGGTTTAAAATACTCTATCAATCTTTCCATTGTATCTATTATACCACGCGAAAATAGAATGTGACGAATTCTTCTACGCTCAGGGCAATTTCCCTTGACATAACCGCTAAAACGGTGTATAATATAAGGGTTATGGCCAGCGAGGCTCTCAACCTTATGGACAGGCGTTGTATTAAAACTAGAGAGGCTGTCGTGGAAGCCTTATTTTCTTTTTATGCGACCCATTCTCGGTATGATCGTTTGTCTGTGCAGACACTTTGCCTTATTGCTAAGATTTCTACTCCGACTTTTTATCGCCACTTTAGCGAGGTTTTAGAGGTTGCGGAATTAGGACATAAAATTATACGCGTTGAGTTAAATTCTATCGTCAAGACAGAAACGGCTCTTTTTGTTAGTTTGATACAAGTTTTTTATTTCGTAGTCAATCATAAGAATTATTACCTGGCTAATATTCATCAGATGTGTACCTTACCGTTTGAAGAAATTCGAATTCTACTTGAGCCAAAGATTGTAACTCATATTCAAAAGTCCCAGAGGGTTACTTATCCAAATGAACTAGCCGAATGGCTTTGCTACGAAACTGGGAGCTATGTAGCGCTGGTTTTGAATTGGTGGATTGGTAAAGAGACCTGCGATGCTGAGAAAATTGATCGGCATGCTAGACAGATTATTATCTATACTAACCAGCGAATTGCCGAGGCAGACCGATGGGTAAAGACGCATGGTGGGGGGAC
>JAFUBU010000045.1 GCA_017460045.1 Candidatus Saccharimonadota bacterium | reverse complement strand
GAGTCCCGAACTGGAGCGAAGCGGAATTTGGGCGAGACTCCGCCCGAGCGTTGTAATTTCAAAGGGCGAGAAATCTCCCGTTCGGAAAAGGAGCTCTCGGCAGTTCTTCCGGTGGGCATCGGACGTAAGCGAAACAGACACATAAACTGAGTTGCTTTAGTCCTTGGCATCTCCATCCGGCGAGCGACGTTCGGAAAAGCTAATTCCAGAACTTTACTATTCTTTAACCAGAATGAATACCGAGGACCAAAGGGCGAGAAATCTCCCGTTCGGAAAAGGAGCTCTCGGCAGTTCTTCTGGCGGACATCGGACGTAAGCGAAACAGACACATAAACCGAGTTACTTTAGCCCTTGGCATCTCCATCCGGCGAGCAGCGTTCGCGAACCTTAGATTTGCTTCTTGCTACTGTCAGACTCGCAAACTGAGTTGCTTTAGCCATTGGTATCTCCATCCGGCGAGTAGCGTTCGCGAACCTTGGATTTGTTGCCAAACCAGTAGCCTATGCTCCAGGCGCCAGTCTCGAAAAATCTCTACGTGAGTAAATGATATTCGTGATATATACGGTTCTCTCAGCCTCGTTTACCCTATATATGATAGTATATCTTTTATAATGAATTCTTCGAAAGCCCAATCCTCTCCATGCTCCGAAATCGAATTCGCTATAGCCGAGGGGGAAAACCTCAAGCGAAGCCACTTTCTCCATAATCCCATCATAAAACCTGTAGGCCGCGAAAGAATCAGATAGATCGAAAAAAATATAGGCGAAAGCATTTTCTAAATCTCTTCTAGCGCTATCAAGAATAACTACCCTATACCGCGCGGGCACGAGGGTATTTCCTTCCCATGTATTTTCTAAAATCTGCTAACGCCATGTAACTTTTGTTTTGGATTTCTTCGTCCGCTTTTGTAACTAGCTTCATTTGTTCAGAAAAAGTCAGCTCCTCAAGAGTCTTTATCGTATCTGTTCTAGGCTGTTCAACAATAAGCATAGTTTAATTATAGCAAAGATATTAAACGTTTACAATCCTAGTTCTGCAACACTCTCGATAATTTCGCGCGGATACCGCCTTCTTCCGGAGCGCCGGCGAGGGTATCTAGCGCGACTCGGAGTAGCCCGACCGCCGTTACGAACGAATGGTCTAGCTCGGCCGACGAGCGGTTGAATACGCCCGGCAAATCCGACGAATCGACTAGATGTACAACCGGGCGACGCGAAAACGGCAAATCTTCGTACCAGTCGGCCGTCGCGAGCATCTCTTGGAGCGGCGCTAGCCCCGCCCCGCCGCCACAAAGCAAAATCTTATTTGGCAACATCTCAAGCAGGTCAAACTCCTCTAGTGCGAGCTGTACCCCCGAAATCCATACTTCGAGATTGTTTAGTATCGCTCCGTCGACTTTCTCTCGAGCCTTTTCGTTTAGCTCCGCCGCCTCGGGGTTTATCTTAACTTCTTCCGCCGTATTAAAATCGACTCCTAGCGCCTCGGCAATCTGATGAGTAAAGCTCCGTCCGCCGATCCCAAACATCTTCGTCCCCTCGACCCCGCCGTCGTCGACAATCGCAATATCGGTCGTCCCGCCCCCGATGTCCATCACTACGCTCGACAAATTACTATCTAAATCATCGCCAAGACACGCCCGGCAGACCGCAAACGGCTCGACCGCCACGGCTAGTAGCTCTAGATTTAGCTCGGCGCAAACTTTCTCAATCGCCGAAATATGTACTAGCGGCGCAAAAGCCGTATAAAACTGTATCGCAATATCTGAGCCCTTAAAGCCGATCGGATTAGAAATCTTGTATCCGTCTATCGACAGGGAAACAATCGCCGAATTAATTAGTCGGACTTCGACGTCTGGGTTATTAGTCTCGAGCGCTACTTCTTTTCGCGCCTGCTCCCCGAACTGCTCCTGGACTCGTTGAATAATCAAATCCATTTCTTGTTCCGACAGCGGCTTGCTTCCGCTCTTTCGTCGATAATGTACGTTCGAGGTATTACCCTTGACGAGCTCGCCAGCAATCCCGACCGTTACTCGCTTACACGTTACTCCCGCCATCTCTTCCGCCTCGGCTAGGGCTTTCTCGCAAACCCGCGTCACCGCCGGAATATCCGCAATCGCCCCCGAGTACATATTATTCGGGGCTTGGCGAGCTCGCCCGACGCCGATAATCTCGAGCCCAGTCTTCGACTGGCGCGCGATTACCGCCTTGACGTATTCTGTACCGATATCTAACCCGAGCAAAACGTCGTCTTCTTTCTTTACTGGCTCTGGCGCCGCTCGTTTCAATAGGCTCATTACATCCCCCCTACATTACCCGCGACCATCCCCGGGGCCGGCCCAGTCGCCGTAGGAGGCGTCGGAGCTACGGTCGGGACAACACTATCGGAAGGCGTCGCCGCAAACCCACTCGCTTCCGCCGGATTTGGCATCGGCGTCGCCGGGGCTTCGGCCGGGGCTTCGCTAACGGTCGAAGCCGGCTGGGCCGGCGTCGTCGCGCCCGGAGTAGAAGCGGCCGGCTTATCGCCCATTACTTCGTGGACTGCGTTAATTACGTCTTCAATCCCAACTTGCGACTTTACGAGGTACTTATCCGCCCCAAGATTCTCGCCCCGCTGTCTCTGGTCCTCAGAGGAAAGCGCCGTCATCATAATTACCTTAATATTTTTCGTCTCCGGCGTCGAGCGTAAAATATCTAACATATCAAATCCCGAAATTTTCGGCATCATTACGTCCGATAATACTAAATCCGGGCGCTCCTGTACCGCCATCGCCAAAGCCTCCTCGCCGTCTCCGGCCGAAACTACTTCGTACCCCTCCGCGACCAAGCGGATACTATATATTTCTCTTAGACTTCTGTCGTCCTCGACTAGCATTATCTTTGCCATAAAATTCCTCCAAACATATTTCTATTATAACGCATTTGTTTAACTTTGTGTAGATGTATTATTTACAATATTATCATTAGTACCAGCCGCCCCCGGCTCCGCCATCGCCGCCGAAAGCGCCCCCGCTCCGACTTTGCCCTCGATTTCCGACATATTCATAATCTTCATCGTCTGTAAGTTCGAGGCGATTTGTTTCTGGCGCTCATAATCTCCCGCCGAAATCCGCGGGAACAAAACGTAGAAATTCGAGCCTTTTCCGAGAATACTGTCGGCCGAAACTTGCCCGCCCATCTGCTCCGTCCGCTTCTTGACGATATAAAGTCCTAGCCCCGTACCGCCGATTGTTCGTGTATCGGAATTGTCCGCCCGGTAAAACTTCTGGAAAATATGGGCGAGGTCTTCCGGCGCAATCCCAATCCCCGAATCCGATACTACAATCATTGCCCGTCCGCTCCGATCGAGTACGTCGACCCAAACCGCCCCGCCTTCCGGCGTATATTTTATCGCGTTCTCAACTAGATTGTTTACAATCTCGCGCAAGAAATCTAAATCAATCATCACATAGAGCGGCATAACGACTTTTCTACCGGCCGCCCCAGATAGGTTTCTCGTCCCAAAGAGTAGTTGGATTTTCTTTTCGGCCGCCGCCGCGCGGTGGTCCTCGAGGATTTTTGCCACTTCCGCCGTCAGCTCGACCGGCTGGAGATGCGCCTTCGCGCGGTTGTCGTCGAGTTTGGTAATATCAAGCAAATCTCGAAATAGCCGCCCGAGATGTTGCGAAGCGTCGTGCGCCTCAGTTAGGTATTTTCGCGCCCGGTCGTCGATCGTCGCCGTCTGGGGATTTAGCGCCAGTCCGAGATAGCCCTCAATCGACGCGACCGGCGTCCGCATTTCGTGCGACGCCGTCGAGATAAACTCCGTCTGTTCGTTTTCCTTTGCTAGCTCCGAGGCGATATTCCGAAAAGTAATAATCTTCTCCGGCCCGCCCGACAGCGTAAGCGACAGCGCAATCGGTACTTTTTTCCCGGCCCTCGAAACCAGGGTAAAATCGCGGGACTCAAAAGTCTCCCCTCGGACGATCGCCCCCTTTAGAGGATTCATGTCTTCCTGGATTTGTTCGCCGTCGGCATTCTCTAGCCTTAGAACGCTAAAAATGTATAACCCCGCGACTTCGTATAAATTCGTCGCCCCAACCATCTGAACCGCCGCCGGATTTGCGAATTTTACAACGCCGGAAGCATCAATAATCAAGACTCCCTCCGCAATCGAGTTTAACGCGCGCTCGGCCATCAAACTCCCGCCGCTCGGGCGGACTTCCGTCGGTTCTTCAGCAGGCTTGGCTTTGCGAAATATACTCATTTATAATTATTTTAACACAAGCTGAATAAAATGTGATAAAATAAATATATGAACAAAGACGTGATTTATATTGAGCCGGAAGATGATATTACCGACATCATCTCCAAACTGCGAGCGAGCCGGTCTAAAGTCGTCGCGCTTGTCCCCCCGAAAAAAATCGGCGTTCTTCGGAGCGCGGTTAATACTAAATTGATTGCTAAGGCCGCTAAGTCCGCGGAAAAAGTCGCCGTAATCGTGACGACTGATAGCTCGCTGGTTAAATTGTCTGCGAGCGCCGGTATCCCGGTCGCGAAAAATCTTTCTTCTCGTCCGAAGCTCCCCTCCGAAATTACCGAAGAAGACGAAAAGCCGACTAAGGTCATTGAAGAATCTACCCCCGAAAAGTCGAAGACGACCGAAATTAAATCCGAGGAGGTCGAAAAGCCGGACTCTGAGGAAAAGTCGAAAAAGCCCTCCGATAAAAAGGACAAGAAAAAAGACAAGGCCAAGGCCAAAGAAGAAAGAAAAAATCTTCCGTTCTTTAAGCGCAATAAAAAATGGATTATTATCGGCTCGGTCGGCGCGGTCTTCTTGATTCTGCTCGGCGTCTGGGCTTTCGCGATTGCCCCGGCCGCGACTATCTCGGTCCAAATTCGAACCACGTCCAACAACTTCTCCGAAGCGGTCTCTTTTACGACCAACGCCGCCTCCGCTAGTACTAAAGACGGCAAATTCCTCCTCGAGACAAAAGAGTACAAACAAGAAAACGCCGTAACTTTCGAGGCGACCGGTAAAAAAGACGTCGGTAAAAAGGCCTCCGGCCTCGTTACGATTGAAGTTTACGTCGCCGAGCCTGGCGCGAGCGCTACCGTCCCGGCCGGTACAATTTTCTCGACCAACGGTTTATCTTACTCTGCCGATGAAGGTGCGTCCGTAACTTGGACGGAGCATGATAGTAATAGCGAGACTGTCGCCGAATGTGAAAACGAGGTCGACCCGAGTGTCTTAACGAAAGCCGTTAAGCCCGAGGGGTACAAGGGTTGCCTTCTGACGGCCAAGCTCGACGTGACCGCGACCGAGAGCGGCGACAAATATAATATCTCCGCTAATACTTCCGGCTGGGCGACTAATTATACCGGTAGTTATAATTCGATTTACAACAAGAGTAGCTTCTCCGGCGGGACCTCGGATATTAAGACCGTCATCCAAGAGTCGGATATTATCTCCGCCAAGGCGGCGCTCGCCGCGAAAGTGACCGGCGACGGTAAGTCGAAGCTCCTCGCTTCGATTCCGGACGACCTCATGGCCCTCGAAAGTACCTATAAAGAAGACGCGGGCGAAGCGACGTCGACTCCGGCGGTCGGCGAAGAAGTCGGGAGTGGTGTGACCCCGAAATTGACCAGTACGACGACCTATACGATTTTAACTCTCGATAAAGACGACCTAAAGACTTTCGTCGAAGACAAGACCAAGGCGACGCTCGCCGCCGACCAAAAAATCTACGAGACGACCGATCCGTTTCTCGAGCGCTTTACCGACGACGGCAACGGCGGCTATACCGCTAGACTAAAGGCTACGACCAAAGTCGGCCCGACCGTTACGGAGGAAGAAATCCTCGAGCGGGCTAAGGGAAAGAAGATCGGCGAGCTCCAGTCCCAGCTTAAGAGCATCAACGGCGTCTCCTCCTGCAAGGTCGAGCCGAGCTTCTTCTGGGTAACGACGATTCCAAACGACGCCAACAAGATTACCGTAAGCCTCGAAGTGGAGAAATAGCTATGAAAGTTATCGGACTAGATGTTGGTTCGAAGCGTATCGGCGTCGCCCGCGCCGACTCCGCGACTCGGATTGCTGTCCCGGTCGGGACGCTCGCCGTCGATGGCCACGAATTCGAAAATCTTAAAAAACTTGCCGAAAAATTAAATACGAAATATTTCGTCGTCGGCCTCCCGCGGAGCAACCAAGGTTTCGAGACTAAACAGTCCGCTGTCTCTCGCGAATTTGCTGCGGAGCTCGAGAAGAGAATTCCCGATATTAAAATTAAGTTCCAAGACGAATCTTTGACGAGCGTCCTCGCCGAGGAGCGCCTAATGAAGAAGACCGATAAGACCGGCAAAATGTACCGAAAAGGTGAAGTCGACGCCGAGGCCGCGACAATTATTCTCCAGGATTTTCTCGAGAACCTCTCTACTACCGTCGCCGCCAAGGCTACCCGCCCGGTTGTTGAAGTAAAAAAGGAGACCCCCAAGATGAAAAAACCTCGTTCAAAAAAGGCCCATAAGCTCGCCCTAAAAATTGCCGTTGGCCTTCTTGGGAGTATTATTATTCTTGGCGCGCTCTTCTTCGTCTGGTACAATTCGAGCCTCTCCCCGGTCTACGATTCGAAACTTTGTAGTACTTCTACCGCCGACGAACAATGCAAGCCGGTCGACTTTACCGTCGAAAACGGCGAGACTGTTGCCGAAATCGCGAGCCATCTCGAGTCCGCCGGTATTATTAAGTCCGCCCTCGCTTTCCAGATTTACGACCACTTCAATCGAAATCCCGACCAGCCGCTACGCATCGGCGATTACCAATTTTCTCGAGCCTCGAGCGTCGAAGAAATCTACAAACAGCTCGTCGAAGGCTCGAAGTCGGCTAATGTCTTCCAGTTGACGATTCTCCCCGGCGAGACCGTTAAACAGGTCAAAAATAAATTGCAAAATCTCGGCTACTCCGAAGAGGAAATCGACGCCGCCTTCTCGAAAAATTATGACCACAAGGTCTTGAGCGGCCGCGGCGATACGGGCGCTTGGGGCGCCGAGCCGCTCGAGGGTTATATCTTCGGCGATACCTACGAGTTTTATATCGGCGAAAGCGTCGAAAATATTATCTTGACCTGCCTCGATAATCTACTCGCCGCCGTCGAGGGCAACGATTTAATTGCGCGATTTGGCAAACACGATCTTTCGCTTTACGAGGGGATTACGCTCGCCTCGATTGCCCAAAAGGAGGCCGGAACTCTCGACCAGCCTTATGTTGCGGAAGTTTTCTACAATCGCTTAGCGGACGGTATTTCCTTTGGCTCGGACGTGACCTTGACCTACGCGCTCAATCTCGTCGATCCGAACCGCGAGACCTACCAGTCCAACGCCGACGCCCTATCCCTGGACCACCCTTACAATACTAGAAACCCGGTCTATACCGGCTTGACTCCTGGCCCGATTAGTAACCCCGGTATTTCTGCCCTTCTCGCCGTCGCCGACCCCAAGGAGCCCGAGGGCTTTGACGAAAATCGCCGCGCGCTCTATTTCTTGACAGGGGACGACGGGAAGATGTATTATAGTAGTACCGACGCGGAGCACAACCAAAACATCGAAAAATACTGTCGGGAGCTCTGCGGCGTTAGATTATGACAAGGAAACGTAGCGGTATAGTAAAGTTTTTCCGCCAATACTGGCCTTACCTTTTGTCGTTCGCGGTTGTTTTAGCGGTCGCCTATTTCGGTTCGCGCGATAAGGATACCTCCGCCGACGACTCGACGAGCCTGCGGGCTATCTTCGCCGACGATTATACCGTCTCCGCCGACCAGGTTTCGGAGTTCTACGTTACCGCCGAGATCGCCAACTCTATGCAGTTCGCGAGCAGCAACGAAATTACCAACAACTATATCTCCGTCGCCCTTCTCCAAGAAAACAACCAAACTATCGACGATACCTCCGGAAAGATTGCCAAGCCGACCATCGTCAACGTCTCCCATCTTTCGCGGGGCGTGATTAGTTATACTGTCAAGGCCGGCGAGACGCTCGACCAAATCGCCGCTCGCTACGGCGTGACGACCGACCAAATTCGCTGGTCCAACGGCCTCGCCTCGAAGACGATTTCCGAGGGCCAAAGCCTCTACATCCCGACCGTCCCGGGTATCGCCTATACCGTCAAAGACGACGATACGATCCAGTCGCTCGCCGAACATTACGGCGCCAAGGTTGCCGATATTATCTCCTACAACGACCTCGAGACCAACCAAAACCTTAAGGCCGGCCTAGTTATCTTAATCCCCGGCGGCGTCGTCCCTGAGACTGAGCGTCCCGAGTATGAAGCCCCGGTCGTCCCGACCTCGACTTCCTCGACCTCGACTTATACCTATACCTTCCAAAATTATTCCTACCTCGGCTCGACCGGCGCCCGCGAAAATATTCGGATTGTCCAGCGCTTCTCCTACGCCGAGTCGCTCCAAGATTCTGGTAACCGCAATACTCCTGGCCAATGTACCTGGTACGCCTGGTATTATCGTAAACATTATACTTCGAACCCGCTCCCCTCGACCGTTCTCGGCAACGCCAACGCTTGGGCCTATACCCTCTCGCGCATGGGCTACGTTGTAAATAATACTCCGTCGGTCGGCGCCGTCTTCCAGACGACCTCCGGCTACTACGGCCACGTCGGTGTCGTTACCGCCGTCAATAGCAACGGTTCGATTGTCATTCGCGACATGAACTACAACGGTATGGCCTTTACCGTAACCGAAGCGACTATCCCCGCGCAATACGTTAGTATGTACAACTATATCCACTAGAGCTTCTATACAAGGCAGTCTTCTGCGTCAGAGCTTGCGTTGCTCGCTCTCCGTACTTGAGTACGGTTCGCTCCGCTACTCAGCTCTTCCTTAAATCTTGCTCTTGTATAAAACCCCTAGGAGAACCGCCCAAACTGTGGTATAATTTACATATTATGTTCATAGACGTAGCAAAAGTTGAATTACACGCCGGCAAGGGCGGAGACGGGGCGGTCTCTTTCCGCCATGAGATTTATATTCCTAAGGGCGGGCCGGACGGCGGCGACGGCGGCAAGGGTGGCTCGATTATTTTTCGCGCCGATAAAGATACTAATACTCTTCTCGACTTTCGCTACAATCCGATTCTACGTGCCGAAGACGGCAAAAATGGCTCCGGACAAAGAAGCGCCGGCCGTTCCGGCCAAGATTTAATCGTCGAAGTCCCGATCGGGACGGTCGTCCGGAGGGACGGCGAGATTATCGCCGACTTAATCAAGGACCAGGAGGAAGCGGTGATTGCGCGCGGCGGCGACGGCGGCTTCGGCAACGCTCATTTTAAGTCGTCGACTCGCCAGACCCCGCGTATCGCCGAAGTCGGCGAGCCGGGGGAAGAGTTTATCGCCGAACTCGAGCTAAAGCTTCTTGCCGACGTCGGCCTCGTTGGTCTTCCAAACGCCGGCAAGTCGACTTTTCTCTCGGTCGTTTCCAACGCCAAGCCCGAAATCGCCGACTACCCCTTTACGACTCTTACTCCGAATCTCGGCGTCGCGACGATTGACGGGAAAGATTTATTGATTGCTGATATCCCCGGGCTAATCGAAGGTGCGAGCGACGGCAAAGGCCTCGGCCACGCCTTCCTTCGTCACGTTGACCGTACCGCGGTTTTGCTCCATCTCGTCGATGTTTACAGCGATGACGCCGGCGTAGCCTACAAAACTATTCGTAGCGAGCTCGCGAAATATTCCGACCTAAAGGACCGACCCGAAGTTGTCGCCTTGACGAAATGCGAGGGTCTTGACCAGGAAATCATCGCGATGCAAACCGCCGCTATTCTCCGCGAAAATCCCGACGCGAAAGTTTTTGCGATCTCTTCCGCCGCCCACCAAGGCCTCGACGAGGTCTTGAGGGCGTTATGGGAATATCAGCAAGACTCTCAGCTAGGCCTTGAGCGAACCCGGTTTGCTGAGGCTTTTCACGGGCCGGGGTCCTGTAACCGTGTGTTATGGGGTGGCCCGACTGAAAAGCCGAAGCAAATCGGACGTGATGCGAAACAGCCAGCTGAGAGTCTTGCTGATATTCCTACGATTACGCTTTCTCCCAAGGCCCTCGACGATACCTGGACCGTCGAAAAGGCGGATGATAAGTTCGTCGTGCGCGGCGCAAAAATCGAGAAGTTCGCCAGGAAGACCGACCTCGGAAACTACGCTTCGCTCAATCGCCTCCGTGACGTGATGAAAAAAATGGGCATCCGCGCCGAACTGACGACTCAGGGCGCCGAGCCGGATAGTATTATCAGTATCGCCGGCAAAGATTTCCCCCTCGTTGAAGATTATTAATTTTTGCCAAAAATATTCTCCCGTGATAAAATAATAATATGATTAGAAAAGATTACGGGAAAAATCTAAAAGCCTTCGAGGACTATACCGTAGAAGAACACCGAGAGCTTTGCGACGCTGCGATGAGAGAGATTAAAATGGAAAGGTATCATTCTTTCGAGGAAGTTTTTTCCGAAGCCCGACAAGGAGCTTATGCGGGAGTATAAAATACTCCTTACCGATAGTGCCATCTTAGACTTAGATAACACTTATGACTATATCTACTACCATTACGCATCTCCAATTGATGCGGAAAAGTGGCGCAACGCTATCAAGTTCTAAGATTGTTAAAATTATGCTTGACGCGGGGCGACGGCTGGGTTAAAATATAAGTATTAAGGGATTTACATACATTAAAACGACAGAAGCGTTTTTGCACATCACATAGTTAAATGTAATAGAGACTTTCTTCATTGGGAATTGGAGATTGAGGGCGGCCCCCTAACAGGACCGTCCGGACCTGCCAATTCCAATGGTAGAAGTCGGCGGCTTCTGTCCGTATGATAAATCCCTTATTGTACGAGTTAGGAGGTCGCCCTCAGTCCTCGGTCGGAGGGCCTAGCGAAATTATTGCTAGGCTGCCGGCCACAGGTTCGAAGGTCCAAACCGCCTGCTCGTAGAGCAGGCGGTTCTCGTTTGGCTAGGCCGAGTTGCGAGCAAACGTAGTAAGCCCTTGGCTCAAATACAATAACAGAGAGAGGTATAAAGACGCATTAGTTTTGATACCCCAAAATAAGTAAAAAGAAGGAAGTAAGGAGGCAAATGGGAAACCATACCAATACAAATCAAACTAATTTGAAATACCTTAAGGGTACTAGAGTTTTATCACCCAGCTCGAGTACCCTTAAGGGAGTTCAACTTATTACGTTTGTAATGGTT
>JAFUBU010000044.1 GCA_017460045.1 Candidatus Saccharimonadota bacterium | reverse complement strand
GTTGTAGCGGAGTTGCCGTTGAAATTTAACGTGTACTTTAGACAAGCGTCGTTCATTAGGACAGTATAGAGGACTTCCCCGCCGTAGGTACCGGGAGTCTTAGCGGTAGAGACGTTTACGCCGTAGTAGAAGTCGTAGGAAGAAGAGGTTGTACCGGTATAAAATGGTGTGAGTGTACCAGCATTTGCTGTATAGGCTGGAAGCCCCGAGAAAGCACTAGCGGTTTTACCGACACCCCAAGTATCGCGGGAAAGAGTTGTTTCCGAGCCGGTAGCGGCGGAAGAAGTCGGGATATAATCTGCGTCGCCCGGGAGAGTTAAATCCGTACCGCCGGTATTGGTCGCCGAGACGTAGACTTTATAGCCAGAGTAAGTACAGTTCGTAGTAACGGAAACCGTATCGCTTCCCGTCCCGAGTGTCCCGGAGGAAGTAGGGCGGATACTATCCGAGCCGGACTCGGCGAGATTGATTGTCCCGCTCCGCGAAATACTAGCCGAGAAGGCGGCATAAGCGGAATCGCCACCAAATAATCCTAAAGCTAAACCTCCTAAGAGTATGGAAGCTACCAACGCGGAAATCCCGAACCGCTGGAAGCCAAAGGAGGTACGGGGTCCAAGATAGTTCCGATCTTGGGCCCCTGGACGAGCGGCCGAGGTGGGTGAAAATCCTCCGCCGCTCGTCCAGCAAGCAAACCTCTCTACTAGAGCTTTAGTTCTTTCTGATAAATTATTTTGTACAGTTGGCTTTGACACCTTAACCTCCAATATCACCTCTTGATTTAATATTCCGGTCTCACCCATTTCCGAGTACAAACCTTATATGTTCTATTATAGCCCCCCCCCCCCCCATGTCAAGAGGGGGTATCGAGCCTTTTTAACAGGGGTAAAATCGCCCAACAACAGGGGCGAAAAATTCCCAAAAAATCCCCCAAAATTCCCTCCGCATCTTCCTAACGGGATACTCAAAACTAAAAATCTAGGCTCAAAAATATGCTAAAATATACTTATGCAAGTTATCTTCCTAATCTTCCTATTTCTCCTCGGCGCTTGCCTCGGTTCGTTCGCCTGTTGCCAGGCTCGTCGTCTCCGCGCTAAAGAAAAAAATCGCAAAATCGATTCGAAATGGTCCGTCTGCGAATCCTGTAAAAAGCGCTTAAAGTGGTATGAGAATATTCCGCTCTTCTCTTGGCTAGCCCAAAAGGGCCGCTGCCGAAAATGCCGCCAGAAAATCGGCCGAGCCGAATTTCTCTCCGAGCTTGGCCTCGGCCTCGCCTTTCTTGCCCTCGGCTTTAAGTTCTACCCTAGCCTCGCCGATACGACTAGCCCCCTTCCCTACTTCTCGCTCGTCGCTTTAATCGTCCTCTTTACGAGCCTTACTATTTGTTTTATCTACGACGCTCTTTGGAGCTCCTTCCCGGCGAAAATCCTCTACCTCCAAATCCCCCTCGCCCTCCTCTATCTACTTTTCGACTACCTCTCCGGCGCTAAAATCGAACTCTGGAGTCTCGCCGCCGGCCTCGGTATCTTACCCGGCGTCTACTACCTTCTCTCCCTCCTCTCGAAGGAACAGCTCGTCGGCTCCGGCGACTGGCTCCTCTGCTTGCCCTTAGCGCTCGTCCTCCACGATTTCTGGCTTTGCTTCTTCCTTCTCTTCTTCGCCAACTTCCTCGCGGCCCTCGTTAATCTTCCCCTCGCCAAAAAGCGCCACCAATTTCCCTTCGGCCCTTTCCTTCTTCTCGCCTTCCTCGCCGTCTATTTCTTCTCCGCTCCCCTTCTCTCCCTCATTCCACCCCTATAGAATCCAAAAATATTATAAGATTTTTGGAATTTCCCCTCGACTTTTACTTCCGCGTATCGCCCCAAGAATCAATACTCTATCAACCGCGAAAACTAACGCTACGCAATATCCGACGCGACGCGGTTGACCTCGCCGACCGTCGTAATCCCCGACAGGGCCTTGAGCATCCCGTCTTGCCTCATCGTTACGGTCCCCTTCGCCTTCGCGACCTTCATAATATCCGCCGACGTCGCCTGCGCGACGAGCAACTTCTGGATTTCTTCGTCGACCGTAATCGTCTCATAAAGCCCCGCTCGCCCCTTAAACCCGCCCGGCGTATCGACATCCTCGACCCCCTGCGTTAAAACGTACTTCCCTTCTTTCGAGAAAACCGGTAGCCCCGGATAGCCTAAATCTTCCGATACCTTCGCGACGTCCTCCTGCTTCTGCGGCAAAAGCGACCCTACGACCTCGTTAATCTCGTGCGCCTCAATCTCCGACGCCTGATAGGTCGTATTCTTTTCCGAGACCCGCCGTACTAACCTCTGGCCGATGACTGTATTTAGAGTCGATGCGAGCAAAAACGGCTCGATCCCCATATCGAGCAACCTCGGCAAAATCCCCGCCGCCGAGTTGGTGTGGAGCGTCGAAAAGACGAGGTGACCCGTAAGCGCCGCCTGGACCGCAAGCTGGGCCGTCTCGCCGTCGCGAATCTCCCCGACCATTACTACGTCCGGGTCTTGACGCAAAATCGAGCGTAGCCCCGACGCAAACGTTAGCCCCGCGTCGACGTTGACCTGCGTTTGATTTACTCCGTCCATCTTGTACTCGACCGGGTCTTCGAGAGTTACGATGTTAATCTTCTCGTCCTTAATTTTCTTAATCAGCGCATACAAAGTCGTCGACTTACCTGAGCCCGTCGGCCCCGAAGTCAAAATCATCCCGTTCGGCTTCGAAATCCCGTCCAGTACCATCTGTAGGGCGTGGCCGGTCATCCCCATCTGCTCGACCTCGAGCGGCGTCCCAGTCTTGTCGAGAATACGAATTACGACTTGCTCTCCCCAGACTACCGGCGCAATCGCGATACGGAGGTCTACTTCCTTGTCCGCGACCAAAACCGCGAACTGACCGTCTTGCGGGATACGGTGTTCATCAATTTTCAAATTCGCCAAAATCTTAATTCTCGAAACCAACGCCGGCTCGACCGACTTCGGTAGCTCCATTACTCGCCGCAGTACCCCGTCGATTCGACATCTAATTACCAACATCTCCTCGAGCGGCTCGATATGAATATCCGACGCTTTCGACTTGACCGCAAACTCCAAAATCGTCGTCAGCGCCTTCGAAATCGGCGAATCCTGGACGATTGTCTTTACGTCCTCCGAGACCTGTTGCTGTTGCAGCTCCTCTTGGTTCGAGGCCGCTACCGCCTTGTCGACGTTCGAAAAGTCCGCCCGGTATTGTGATAAAACGTTTCTAATCCCCTCTTCGGACGACATTACCGCCCGTACCGGCTTCCCGGTCAAGGTCGAGAGGTAGTCCGTCGATTGGACGTTCGTAACGTCTACCATCGCTACGACAAGATAACCGTTCGCCTCCCCTAGCGCTACCGCCATCGACCGCTCCGAAATCTCTTGCGGTAGATTTAGCAGGACGTCCTGGTCGATAATTACGTTCTCTAGCTCGATATATTGTACCCCGAGTACATTCGCCGTCGCGTGGGAAACCATCCGATTGGTAATTACCCCCTTCGAGACCAACGCCGCAATTAAAGGTTGCCGACTCTTTGCTACTTCGTCGACTACTTCCTGTACCAAAGTCGGGTTCGCCAACCCTTCCGAAACCAACAGGTTGATAACTTTATCTTGCGTATCGCGGGTTAAGAGCGCCATTACTGCTCCTCTTCGTCAAGCACTACGTCTTCCGCCTCTTCTTGCGAGACCTTGCTACATCCGAGCAGTTCGTCTTCGTCCAAAGTACCGTTGCCATTCTTATCGATACAGTTACCGACATAAACTTCTACTGTCGGGTTGATCGCGTCGGGGTTGAAGACCTCCGGATCGGGCGTCCCGACGTCCTTGCTAATCGTCTCAATCGACTTGAAGGTAACCGACTTGTCGTTGATGTCGCCCAAAATCGTATTGACCCCGACAATCGCCGCGACTACTCCCAAAATCGCTACTGCAATAATTGAAATTATATCTTTTTTACTCATTTCGTCGCTCCTGTTTTCTTAGATGTAGTACGCTTGCTCGGATCGGCAAAGACCGTTACTGTCCTCGTCGTCAAAGATTCTTCCGTCGTATAGTACGCCCTCGCGAGCGAACTCAACTTCAAGACGTCGTCTCCGCTCCACTCAATCGTCGCACTCGTAATATCAAACGTTCGAATCGAATTCTCAATCGTCGACAAAACTTTTAGTGTCTCTACGCTATTGGCCTCAATCGAGAGCGATACCGGCAAAGCCAATACTCCGTCGTACGGGCTCTTCGACGAAGAGCTATCCGGCGAAAGCCCCGAGGGGACCCACCCCGCTATATCAAACAATCGGTTTAGCGAGGCTAGTAGCGCCTCGGTATTTTTCTGCGCCGGCAAAGCGTCCGGAATCGCCCGAAGCGCCGAACACGATTTCATCATATTCAGATATTGCGCCTTCAAATCTTCCGCACTTTTACTCGGATCTTTTTCCGCCTCTTCCTCGGCCTTATCGTATAGCGACTTAAAGTCAATCTTCTGCTTGTTCTCGTCATAACACGAAGACTGTAACTCTCTCGCTACGCTCTCCAAATCCTTATTGCTCGCCGTCTGGACCATTACATTGTACCGAAGCGTCCCCGCTAAACTATCCGAACTATACGCGTTTGGCGTACATTTTTTAAGCTCTTCGTCCGTAATTACGCCCGTCCCCGAGACCTTACATACCCCTACGTTTTTAATGGTCGTCGAGTAATTCGAAATCGCCGAATCTTTTGCATCAATTACTTTTGAGTTGAACCCTATTAGCCGCAAGAAGTACGATATTAGTACTATACAAACCCCTACAAAGACCGCCGTCCCGCCGATTGTAAAGAGTATCTGCTTCTGCGACTTCGAAATCGCTACTCTCTTTTCGATTGCTGGACCTTCGGTCTCGGCTGGATTGACTTTTTCTTCTGCCATCTTAGCTCTCCTTTACTTCTTCCCGCGTACTAGCGTTCGTATTGTTATTCGTATTCGTACTACCGCTGTTTCCTTGGACCTCGGACTCCGTACAGATCACGCCCGGCGAGTTACAATCTGCGGCCTGCTGCTCGAACATCCCCTCAATCTGGCGGTAAGAGTCGGTTACGTTCTGTCCGTCCGGCCCAATCGCGAGTACATGCTTATTTTGGAACGACAAAACCGTATCTTCAAACGTTACGGTCGCCTTAAAGCGTAGTACTAGCTCCCCGCTCGAATCTTTACCATTAGAAGACTCCGTAATATTCATCTCCGACGCTAGTAGCATACAATTATTTTCAGTCGTCCAAACTACGACGCTCTTCCCGTTTTGCTCCGTCTCTTCGCCAGAATAGGTAATACATCGGCTCTCAAAGTGCGGCCAATTCGAAATCGACCCCGAAAGCGTCATTCTCGCTTCGCCTTGAGTCTGGCCTTCTTCATCTACCCACCCTTCCTTAATCCATTCGGTAAATTGGGGAGTCCGATAAATCTTCCTAAAGTCGACGTCCTTAATATCGACCCCGTCCTCTAGCTCCGTATCGACGATCGCTTTCTCGTCGTCGGTCAGCCCTTCATAATAGGTCCTAAACGCCGCCTCAATCTCCGATTGCCGGCTCGTCAAATCGTCGTATCGCTCCAGATTATTCTGTTTCAACCATTTATCAAACCAGTTTTTCCGTACGTCGACGCCGTATTCGCTATAAACTTGCGCCTGTTGCGCCCGTAGCTCGCTCTCCCGCGTCCGCGTCGTAACGGTCGTCGTAATCTCCTTCCCGCTTTCGTCGATTTCCGTCTTTGTCTCATTCTCCGTCGAGACCGACTCCCGCTCGTCAATATCGGTCAGCGCGTCTTTAAGCGCCTTAATCTTCGCGTCGCAACCATATTTCCCTATCGTCTGGTAAGCGTAAATACTACCGTCTGCCTCAATATAGGTCGTCCCGTTTTTCCTCGCTTCGATCATACAGCGCGACGGGATTTCCTCCCCGTCTTCGTCGACGTAGCGCCCGTAGTCATATTTCGTTAGCTCCGCCCCTTTCTTAAACGACTCGAGGACTCGATAATCATAAAACGGCGCGACTCCCGCGTTGGCCTGACCCTCAATCGATACGGTATTTTCTTCCATATTGATTGAGACTTTCGACATCGTTACCTCGTCTCCGCCTTGCGGCCTGAGCATCGAGAGTACTCCGAAAATCCTCGACAATACTTTCTTGTTGTCGTTTACCGTCTGGATCGCGTTGAGCTGGTTTTGTAGCGTCAGAAAATCGTCCATCGAGCCAAATTCGTTTATTTTTTTCGCCATGCTATCAAGCTTGGTATCTTGGCTCGCCATCGTCGCGTTTTCCGTCAAAACTATTCCGCCGAAGATCGCCGTCGCTACCCCGAAGACCGCCGCGACAATTATACAGACAAATGTCGAGACCTTCCGAAATCTCATCGATTTCAACATCTGGTATTTAATTTCTGGGACCAAGTTTATTTCGAAGGTTTTATTCTCCGAAAACTTCGGCTCTTCTGGCGCGTTCGGGTCTTTCCCGTTTATCTTCGCGCGAAACGCTTCCAACTTTTCCTTAAATTTATCCATTAGTCATTTATCCTTTCTGCTAGCCCGATTGCTACCGCAAATTCGCTCGCTACGCTCATCAATACCTGCTGTTGCTCCGGCGTTACCTGTACTAATTGCCATGGATTTCCCTGTACCGTAGAAATCCCGGTCTTCGCTTCAAGGTATTCGGACAAAAACGGAATTACTCCCGCAAACCCGGATAGAATAATCGACTTGATCGCTACGCCCAAGTACTTTGTCTGGAAGAACTGCGCCGACTTCGTTAGCTCCATCGCGTAAGCGTCTAGCGAAGCGTTCAAAGCCTTGAATACTTGGCCGTCTAGTTGGTCTTGCGCTAGCCCAAATCTCAGAATAAACTGTCTCGCCTGCGCCTGCTCTACCGAAAGCGTTTCCGCTACGACTCGCGCCATCGACGAAATCCCGCCCGGGACCGAACGTACGAGCCGCGGCTTACCTTGGTACATCGCGACGAGGTCCGTCGAATCTTCTCCGAGGTCGATAATCATCGCCGCGTCCATACTCCCGTAGGGGTTCAACGCTCGCGCCATCGCAATCGGTTCCGGCTCCTGGACAATTACGTTTAATCCAATCCCTTCCATCATCTCCATCTGGCTCTCGGCAAACTCCTTCGAAGTCGAAGAGACCAAGACTTCCGCCTTCGTCGGGTCGTTCGGCGACAATCCCAAAATCGAATACGAAACTTCCGCCTCGTCTAGCGCCATCGGGATAAACTGGTCCAACTGATACTTCAGAGTCTGTTTGAGCTGTTTCTCGTTGACGCCTTCTACTTCGACGACCGTCGTATAAGTCTTCCTCGCCGGGAGACCGAAGGCAACGTTTTTCGTCTTAATTCCCGCCTGGTTCAAGGCTTCGTTGATAATGTCGCCCATCTTCTTCCGTCCCGCGTCGCTCGTATCTTGTAGCAACCTCGAATCAATCGGAACGTACGCATACTTCTGTAAAACGAACCCGCCGTTAATCGAACCGGAAAGTTGCACAATTCTTAGTGCATTTGTCCCAATATCTAATGCGAAGAACTCGCCCACGCCATGCAACAAATTCATATCTCCATTATAAGCGTAAGCTCGTCGGATGTCAAGAAAAAAGATGAAAAATGCGGGGCAAGAGGTAGCACTAGGACTTTTGAGACAATGCGCCTAGCAAGCTGGTAACCCTCGCAGGGCTATTTTGGGGTGACCCGAAAATGGGGGTCCCCCGAAAAAATCCTTTTCCGAAGGAAAAGTTTTTTTGGGGGTAAATTTTCGGGGCAGGACCCCAAAATACCCGCGAGACGAGCCAGCTTGCTATTATCTGGGCGGACAGCGTTCAAAAAAGTACTTAGCTAGCCTTGACTACCTTTCGGGTGACGTCAAACTTTTCCATATAATGCCCGGTCATGAGCCTAGTCTGCGCATAAAACGCCGCCGCACTCTGGTACAAAATCGCCACGACCGGCATCAATATCCATTGTAAAACCATGAACACATTTTTGAACCTCGTATATTTTTTCGGCCTCGGCGGTAACATTTTAAGGCTAAATAGGATAGTAATAAAAAGCCCGATGCTCGCGAATAGCTGAATAAACGATACCGTTTGCGGTAAATTATAGGTCAAAAGTTGCCTCGAATTCCCATTTAAGAGACTCGGTACCCATCCGCCAAACGCTACCATCGGACTCATCGCCGCCAACATTACGTGTCCGCCCAGTAGACTCGTAAACTTCGGCAACAGCTTGAAAAACGGCATCCGACGCTTTTTCTTATTTACAATTTTCTCCCCGACGTACGCTACGTCGCTTACCCCATAGTCCCACCGCCGAAGTTGTACAAACTGCGCCTTCAAAGTCTTCCCTAGCGTTTCGTCTATTACTGCGTCTTGATAGATTGGTACTTTAATCGACAAAACGCGGTAGTCCCCCTTAAAGTAAAACAGGCTTCGCCAGTACTGGTGGCCATCTTCTACTACCGTCCGTCTGCTCCAGAAGTCGAGCTCGACTAGCGCGTCTAAAGGTTGCGCGTGCGAAGCGAAGTTCCGAATCGCGTGCGGCCGCATCGTATTGATGACGTTAAAAAACGAGTTTGAAGTCGCAATAATCCGCATCGGCGGCGCCGCGTCCCAAATATTATTCATAAATAACGCTACCGGCTGGTAGGCCAGATGCTTCCGCTCCGGGTGGACGATATATTCGTAGGTTAAATAGTCTAAATACTTTGGACTCATCTGGTTATCCGAATCGAGCGTCGTAACGATCACGTTCGAAGTCGGGATTTTCTTTTTCTCAACAAATTCGAGGAGCGCCCTCCCGGCATAAGTCGTATTTGGCCCCTTTCCGATAATCTCCCCCGGTAACCCGTCTGGGTGTTTGACAATCATAAACTTATAAAACTTATCTTTATATCGCCTTAGAAGCTCCCTAGCTCGCGCTTCCATCTCCGGCCCACCCCGCTCTTCGTAGCCGAGTACAAAAATTATTCGATTTAGGTCAAAGGTCGTTTTTAACACCGCCTCGACCGACGGCACTAGAGTCTCTAGCCCCTCGTCGTACGCGACCATAATTACCGCGTTATAAATCTCCGACGGCTTTGGATAATTTTCCGGCGCGACGCTTATTTCGCGTAGGTTATCGATATGCTCATAATAATTGTACTCGCTACTCGCAATCCCCTGGTTCGCAATCTCCATTTTCGCGTAGTCGACCGCCGTCCACTCTCGCTTTTCTCTTCGCCGTTCAAAGCTCTCATGCGGATTTTCTAGGTCGGCTAGCCGCTTATGCCAATTAACTTTCATCGCCATTCTAATTACGTTATACCCCTGTACCGTCCGTACCGCTACCCCAATCGCGCGTACCAAGGTAATCGTAATAATAATCAAAAGATAAATCGCCCCCGCCGTCGGCGAGATCCAAGAAATCAAGAATAGCCCGATAATCAGTCCGTAGGACAACGCCCCCGGTAAAATCTCAAAAAACCGATAAATCTTCGTTCGCTTCCCTCTCGGAATCTCTAAGTCCCTCGGAAAACTCGATTTTTCTCCCGACATTAGCTCTCCTGCGTCAACCGCCACAGTACCAGCGCCCCTACCGCTAGTACTACTATACTAATTACTACGAACGCTACCGCCGAAGCCTCCCCGCGTTTTTTATATAGTTTCATCGCGATTAAATTATGCATCACTCCAAGTACAACCGCCAAAATCGGAAACGTCAGCATATCTACCCACCGACCCGATACGTACCCCGAGCTCCCTCTCGTCTCGTCGATATCGCCGCCCTGGTAGCTACCAATATCCGAGTACCCGACGTGCATCGTCGTATTCGAAACCTTCAAGTTAAGAAGTCCGAATATTAGCAAAAACCCCGCCAATACCGTAAGCACGACCATCAACACAAACAGCCTCCGATGGTTCCGGTAAATATCAGCAATAGTTTCTTTCATACATCTATTATACCACACAGTAAACAATTTGGGGCAGGACCCGAAAACACCTATGCGACGAGCCGACTTGCGTTCTGTAGATACCAATCAACTGTCTTGACGATTCCACCCGCAAAAGCAGTTTCCGGTTTCCATCCGAGTTCCTCCCCAATTTTTGTCGGGTCAATCGCATAGCGATAATCATGCCCCTTCCGGTCTTCGACAAACTCAATCAAATCTTCCGACTTTCCAAGCCGCTCCAAAATCAACTTGACGATGTCGATATTGTGCATCTCGTTGTGTCCGCCGATACAGTACTTCTCTCCCGCCGGCGCCTCGTGGAATACTAAATCAATCGCTATGCAATGGTCTTCGACAAAGAGCCAGTCTCGAACGTTCATTCCGTCCCCATAAACCGGAACTTTCTCGTCCGCGAGCGCCTTCCGAATAATCGTCGGGATTAGCTTCTCTCTATTCTGGTATGGCCC
Organism: Candidatus Saccharimonadota bacterium; assembly: GCA_017460045.1. Taxonomy (GTDB): domain Bacteria; phylum Patescibacteriota; class Saccharimonadia; order Saccharimonadales; family Saccharimonadaceae; genus Nanosyncoccus. Next base: position 1,819 of record JAFUBU010000044.1, on the reverse strand, counting down.
GTAGTTATTCGAGCAATTCGTAATGTTGACGTTCATCTTAAAGGTCTCAAAATACGCTCTCGCGATCATATCGCTCCCCGCCTTGCTCGCCGAATACGGCGAATTCGGCTGGTAGGCTCGCGTCTCCGTAAAATAGCCCTCTTCGCCCAAAGTTCCATACACTTCATCCGTAGAAATATGTACGAACTTATTTGGCGACCCTTCCCCCCAAAACTTCTTCGCTACGTCCAAAAGCACTTGCGTCCCTAGGACATTCGTCTCGACGAAAATCGACGGATTCTTAATCGAGTTATCGACGTGGCTCTCCGCCGCAAAATGAATTACCCCTTCAATTTTATCTTCTGCAAAAATCTTCTCGACTAACTCCCTGTCGCAAATATCGCCCCGGATAAATTTTACTTTCTCCCCTTCAATTATCGTCCCTTCCGCTAGCTCTCGTCCTGTCCCTTCTGCCATTACTAGCGGCGCCAAGTTCCTAAGGTCTCCCGCATAGGTCAATTTATCAAGTACGATAATTTTATCTTCTGGATACTTCGTCGTATAATAGTGGACAAAATTACTTCCGATAAACCCCGCCGCCCCCGTGACTAAAATATTCATTATTCTTTCTCCTTAAATCTAAAACAATTTTCTAAAGTCGGATGCCCTTGGTCTTTTTCCGATAAAATCAAGTCCTCCCGTCTCAGCCCCTTAAATTCATTTCCCGACTCATCATCTTCTACTACCCCTCCAAAGCCCTCTATTGGCCATTTTATCCCTACCTCCGGGTCGTCCCAAAGTAATCCCCCTTCGTCTCCCGGCGCATAAAAATCATCACACTTATAGGAGAATTCTGCAATCCCGGACAACACTACGAACCCATGCGCAAACCCCTTCGGGATAAAGAACTGCTTCTTATTTTTATCGGACAGCAAGACTCCATGCCATCTCCCAAAGGTTGGCGAGCCCTCGCGCAGGTCTACCGCTACGTCCCAGACCTGTCCAAAAGTCGCTCGGACGAGTTTTGCCTGCGGATGCTCCTTTTGGAAATGCAGTCCCCTAAGTACCCCAAAGACCGAGCCGGACTGATTATCTTGTACAAATTTACAGTTTATCCCCGCCGCGGCAAAATCTTTCTCCGAATAAGTCTCCAGAAAATGCCCCCGCTCGTCCGGAAAAACTTTTGGTGTAATTACTACTAGACCCGGAATCTCGGTCTTTTCAAACCTAAAGTTCCCCGATTCCATTACGCTTCCCCTTCCGAAATCGCGAGCAAAGTCTTTCCGTACTCGGTCTTTTTGAGCGGCAAGGCTAATTCCCTCAAATCTCCTTTCCGAATCCAACCGTTGTCGTAGGCGATTTCGTCCGGGCTACAAATCAGCATCCCCTGTCGCTTCTCAATCGTCTGGACAAATTGCGCCGTCTCAATTAAAGCATCGTGTGTACCAGTATCGAACCAAGCCATTCCCCGCCCGAGCTTGACGACCTTTAGCTGTTTCCGTCGCATATACTCTTCGTTGACCGAGGTAATCTCTAGTTCGCCCCGCTCGCTCGGCTGGACGTTTTTTGCGATCTCTACGACGTCGTTCGTATAGAAATACAATCCCGGTACCGCTAGATTCGTCCGCGGACGTTCCGGCTTCTCGACGATAGAAATAGCGTTCCCTTCCTCGTCCATCTCGACGACTCCGTACCGCTCCGGGTCTTTTACCGCGTAGCCAAAAATCGTCGAATGGTCCTCGTCCGAGTTCGCTTTAGTTAAAATCCGCCTTAAGTTCTCCCCATAAAAGAGGTTGTCTCCGAGAATTAACGCGACGTTATCGTCTCCAATAAAATCTTC
>JAFUBU010000001.1 GCA_017460045.1 Candidatus Saccharimonadota bacterium | reverse complement strand
GTCGGCGCGAGTCCGACGGATACCCCTATATTTACAAGGTTTATTTAGTATATAACACTAGATATAGTGTTTGAAACAAGACAAAACAACCGGGGGCGGGGTATACCCGGCGCCCGGCATTGGTTGGGGGGGGGTTGGTCGGTTCCCCCGCCCGCTTGTCCTTGCGGTCGCGGCGACGGTCGCGACGTCGGAGCGAGGGGCGCGCCGGTTTTTGGTCATTTTCCGGTCGCGCCCCCCGCGACGATTCAAAGAAGCAGATCGAGACAATGGCAACGAGACCGACGACCGCGCAGGGCGCGCAAGCCAAGCGCGATTATGAAAATCAATACAGTCGAGAGCGCGGGCGAGAGATTAACGAGATCGCGCCGATCCCGCCCTGTGAGAATTTGAGCCTTCGGCGCGATCTCGAGGCGTCGCCCGCCGATTGGTTGCGGGAAATATTGCCCGACGTTTTTTTCGCCGATTTTACGGAGAGCCAAGAGAAGTTTATCCAACTAGCCTGGGACGCTATCGTTAAGGGGTCGTGGCGTAATATCGAAGCCTACAGAGGTTTGGGCAAGACGTCGATTTTAAGCGGCTTATTATTCAAAGCGTTATGCGAGGGACTAGTCCGGCACGCTATCTACGTTACGGCGGAAGGCGGGGCGTCGACGCAACAAGCCGCGTACTGGTTCGCGGCGGCGCTTTATGACGACTACCAGGCGCGCGGGCAGGACGCGCGACTCTTTACGCGGTTATATCCCGAGATTAGTTATCCATTGCAACGCAGGGAGGGGCGGGCGCAACGTCCCTTGACGGTTGACGGGACGCCGCTCAAGATCGAGATAAAGTCCGACCGTATAGTGTTTCCAAATGTCCCCGGCGCGCGTTGCGGCGGTTCACTCTTGCGGTTTACGTCGATATCAAGCGGCGGATTGCGCGGGGCTAACCATACAATCCAAGGCGTTGGTTCTTTTCGCGTTCGGGCAGTAATGCTAGACGACGTCCAAAACGACGCGACGGCGCGGTCGGCGGTCGAGGTAGACGGGATAATTTCAACGATTCAAAAATCGATTAGAGGATTAGCGGGGAGACGTAAAGACGGTTCACGCGAAAGTCTTACAGTGTTGTCCGCGATAACCCAAAATCAGCCGGGCGACGTCGCGGAAAGAATGATCGAGGATATACCAGAATTTGGCACAGTTGTTATCCCGTTTGTTAAACGCCTGCCCGATAATTTCGACGCGTGGAAAGAGTACCGAGGCGTGCGGGAGGCGTTGCTACGCAAGCACGCCGAAAACATGGAGCAAGCGAGACAAGAACTTGCGGCTTATTATACGCGGCGCCGCGACGACTTGGCGCGCGGCGTAGTCGTCGACGACGAAAGGCAGAAAGAGGCGTGGCAAGTCGACGCAATCCATTATGCTATCGACTATTGGAGCGCGTCCGAGGCGTCCTTTTGGTGTGAGTTTCAAAACGACGCAAGACGCGCCGCAGTCGAGACGGGGGCGGGATTAGCGGCGGTTGACGTCGCGCGCAAGGAGCGCAAGGGAGCCTCCGGCGACGTCTTGCGCCGTTACGTCATCCCGGCGGGGGCGGACGTTATGACCGCCCATATCGACGCTGGCGAGCATTATTTAAATTACGAGGTTGTCGCCTTTTCGCGCGATTTTAGTCTAGCGCACGTTGTCGATTTCGGAATTTTCCCGGAGCAGGACGTCGCCACGAAAAAGAGCTACGAAAAGGATTTACAAGAGGTTTATAAGCGGGGCGACAAGTTCGACAGATTGAAGGACGCCGCGCTTGATTGCTTGCTTTTAATCTTTAACCAGGCATATTTTAACGAGCGCGGGGAGCCGTTCGACGTTGAGCAAGCAACAGATTTCGAGCAACACGCGCATCCGCGCGGGCGCGCGCGTCGGCGTTTCCCGTTCCTTGCAATTTGCGGGCTTGACTGTGAAGACCCCGAAATGGAGGCGGCGTTATGGCAGGCGGTCGACGAGTTCCACCGCATAGACGGCGGACGATTCAGTGGGCGCGCCATCCCTTGCTACGGTCAAGAGAGCCGCTCCAGGCTTATGCGCTATTATGACTTAAAGCAGGGAGAGTGGAGAAGAAACGCCCGCGCCGGTTGCGGTTACGATTGGATAGAGAATGCGCAAGCGCGGCGAGCGATTGCGCACGGCTACGCTAACGTTTACGCCTCTTTTACTTACGACGCAAACACGGCAAAGACGCGCCGCGACGCCGCGTGGAAATTACCCGCAGACCGCCCGGGCGCGGCTACAATATGCGCGCGGGATTCGTTTGTCAATCCTGATTCGTTCGCAATGTTTTGCGCCCATCAAACCGCCGAGGATTACGTCGAAAGAAGCAAAAGCGGCTTGTTATACCGTTTTTGGAGCATGAAACGTCCCCGCGTTTCGGATAACGAGTTCCTAGACACGGACGCCGCTTGTCGCGTCCTTGCGGAATACGTCGGTTGCGAAGTCGTTGACGTCGCGGCGCTTACTGAAAAGAAAAAGCGACGTTTTGCGCGTCGTTTCGGAGTCTAAGAAAATAACCATAAATCAAGGATATTACTTGACAAGAGGTATAAAAGTATGTATAACAAAGGGAGTAAAAGCGCGACAACGTATGAGCCGCGCCAAATCGTCGCGGCGTTGCAGGGAATACAAAGCTATATAAACGTTTGCAACCCATATGCGCAATTTACATTTGGCGAGCTGTTGTCCGTGTTGTCCGCGTTTCTAGTCGCGACGGCAAAAGCGGAAACCGTCCATTTACAAGCGGTAACGCGCGGCGCGGAGGCGATTGACACGGAGCAATGGCGCGACTTTATGGCGCGCGCGTCGAAAGCGAAAGCCTCCGGCGACGCAATAGCCGCGATAGACGCGGGCGTTGATGAAGTCCCCAATTTCTGGAGCCGAGAACAATGAGCGATAACGAGCAAACGCAAGACGCGCAAGAGCTAACGACCGGCGATGGGCGTAAAATTATCAGTTTCAACGCGGGCGGCGAGTCCTACACAGTCGAAAGCACCGAGCAAGCGGCGCGCGGTAAAAAGGCGGAGATTGAGGCGGAATTAGCCGCGATCAAGATGCAAGCGGCGCGGCGCGGCGTTCAAATTAAGAAATTAAGACCATGAAAAAGAAACGCGCTAAACAGTCGGCTTTTAAACGAGAGCGGCGACGGGTCGCGGCGTCTTACGCCGCCGCGCGCCCTAACCAAGACACCGCGCGCGCCTTTATTCAGGGAGCGCGCCCCGAGACCCCTTGGCAAGTAGGCAACGCAAGAGATCGCGCGACGTTACGAAGTCAAGCGCGCGATATGGCGCAGAATAACCCGCATGCCGCCGGGATCCCTAATCTTTTTGGGCTTTACGTCGTCGGAAACGGGCCGCGCTTGCGGTTCCTTGGATTCGAGAAATGGCGTGCGAAAGAGATCGACCGCGCCGCCGCGCTTTACGTCGAGCATAAGTGGGAACAATTCGCGACGGGGACAAGGTTTGCGGCGATCTTGCGCGACGTTATGAAGTCTATCGTTATAGACGGGGAGGCGTTCGTTTTAGCGCGTAAAAATCCCCGCCTTGCCTCCGGCTTTGATTTGTATTTAATTGATTCAGCAAGAGTTGGGAACGCCAACGCGACTATCGAGACGCGCGATTATCAAGACGGCGTGCGCTTTGATGAGTTCGGAAACGTAGAAAGCTATACAGTTTACGACGCGCCCGAGACCGTTTCAAGCGGATACAACCCGGCGCGTTATCAAGACGTGCCGCCGGAGATGTGTTATCATCTCTTCCGGCGAGAGTTTGCAGAGCAAACGCGCGGCATTACGTGGTTCGCGCCCGTGTTGCGTATCTTGCAACAGTTGACGGAATATACGGCGGCGAGTATCGAAGCGGCGAAACAGTCGACGCGCGTTTGGGCTACAATCGAAACGACGGACGGATTCGAGCAAGCGGCGGAAGGCGACCTTATCGACCCGCAATACGGCGCGCCCTACGACGTATTCAAGCAACTTGAAACGCCCAACGGGCGGATACTTACGCTCCCCCCGGGAACGACCGCGCGCGGATTCAACGCGACGCAACCCAACACGGCGGCGGACAGTTACACCGCAAATCTGTTGGCGCAAATCGGCTACGCGCTAGGACTTCCTAGAAACAAAGCGACGGGGAGTTCGCACGAATATAATTTCGCGTCCGGGCGGCTTGACAATCAACCTTTTGAATTACTAATTAGCACGTTGCAACGCGACTTGTTCGAGCGCGACTTATGCGATAGAGTTTTCGCGCGGTTTTATGAGATAACGAGTTATGACGCGCCCGTTAATCTTCCGACGTTAGAGGAGGCGGAGTGGGAGTGGGTTTGGCCGTCCCCACCGCTAATCGACGCGGAAAGCTACGCGCGCACGTCTAGTATCGAGCTAAAAAGCGGACAACGTAGCTTGCGCGAGATATGGGAACAGATACACCCGGGCGGCGACTTTGAAGCATTCTGCAGGGAGTATGAACGCGAGCGCGCTATGTTCCCAGAAATATTCGGAGCGGCGACGGATACGGGCGAGAGTGTAAACGATAACCTTGACGGCGAGAGCGAGGGAACGCCCGCGCCGCGCATTGACGAGCCAAAGTCAACCCCGGCGGCGACTTCCTTTTAGTGGAGTTGTAAACGATGATTTTAAAGGCATTTATAGCAGACACGCGAGCGGAAACCGAGACGCGGCGGTATCGTTTCGACCCGCTTTATTCGGGCGGCCCCGCATTTATCGACGGATTCGACGTCCCCGCCTATATAGATTTATCGACGCTATCGATTGACCCCGCGCCTAAAGCCCTATTAGAACACGATCTAGAGCAGATCGTCGGCTATTTGGACAACATTGTAAACGACGGGCGGACGGTATCTTGCGACGTTATCGTAGGGGGCACGGAGGCGGCGGCGAAAGTCTTTGATATTGAAGACAATGTGGCGCCGTTCGTTCCTAGTATAGGCGTTTACCGTTTCACGGACAACGACATAGAGTGGATCGGCGACGGGGAGCGGGCGCAAGTCAACGGGCGCGATATTATCGGGGCGGCGGCTATCGTACATAACGGCGCGCTTGTCGAGGGTAGCTTTGTACCTATCGGCGGCGACGGGTCGGCGCGCGTCGCGCGCGCCTCTGTTAAACTGTTTAGAGCTTTGAAAGGAGCCGAAACAATGGACGAAGAAAAAGAACGAGAGCGCGACAAGATCGAAGACATGGAGCGAGACGAAGCGCGCGCGGCGGTTGACGTCGAAGACATTGTCGACGAAGCAATCGACGCCAAAGTCGACGAAATCGCCGAAGACGTCGCCTCGGACGCAGTGGACGCGATTGTCGACGAAGAAGAAACGCGCGCGGAAATTATCGAAGACGTCGTTGACGTCGCGGCCGAGAAATTGGACGCGGCAGAGATCGTCGACGAGTTGGAAAACATCAAGGACGAGATCGTCGACGAGATCGCGCGCGATGAAGTCGACGACCTGGAGGCGGTCGCTAAAATCGCCGCTAAAAAAGCGGTTGCAAAGATTAAGCGAGCGAAAGGCAAAGAGGCGCGGCGCGTTGCGGCGTTGCGTATCATTGCGAAAAAATCGCCGCGACTTGCGGCGAAAGCTATCGAAAGGGGCTGGAGCGTGGACGATACGCAACGCAGGGTTAAGCGAGCGCAAGCGCGCGCGGGGTTCCCTACTATCGGGCGCGCCGGTCGAGTCAATGAGCCGAAGGCGCAAGACGTTATCGCGGCGAGTCTTGCGCGCACGCTAGGTATGAGCCCGGAGCGAGTCCAGGCGGCTTTCCATTTCGACCAAAGGGTTATTGACGCGGCGGAAAGTAAAGAACACAGGGGCGCGACTTTAAAGACCGTAATTGCGGCGAGTAACAATAGCTACAGGCGCGGATCTTTCGGAGTCAATACCAATCTTCTTGACGCGTGGAGCGATTGTCGCAATAATTGCCGCAAAGCGACGGCGGCGGCGGGATTTAGCACGATTAACGCCTTGGACGTCTTTTCGCTTGTCTTGCAAGCGTTCCTCGAGCCGACGGCAGAAACGGCGGAGCGAGTTTGGCAAGACGTCGCGCGCGTTAATACGTTGGCAGATTTTAATAGCGTTCCAAGCTATCTGCCGACGTTGCAAGGACGCCTTCGAGAGATTAGCGAAACGGGCGCGATTAGTAATATCACGTTTACGACGGAGCGTTACGACCGCGCGACGAAAGCCAACGGCGTTAATTTCACGATCCCCGAAATGGTTATTATTAACGACCAAATCGACGTTTTCGCGGAACTCTTGCGCCAGTTCGAGACGTTGGGGGACGACTGTATCGAACACGACGTCGCGGAAACGTTCTGGCGAGTTATCGACGGGGACGCGAAAGACGCGGCGGGAGCGGCGCTTGTATCGGCGGCGCGCGGCAACCTTGTTACGGGCGCGACGTTAGACGAAAGCGGCATTGACGCCGCCTTAACCGCGCTTGCGTCGTTTAGCAACGCAAACGGCGCGCCGTTGCGTGTTGATCGCGCTAAACTGTTGACCCCGCAGAAATACGCAAGCAACGCCCTAAAAATCTACCACCAAGAGTTCGTCGCCCTAAATGGCGGCGTCGCAACGCCTAACATTTGGCGCGGGCGGTTCGAGCCTTTCGTGTGGGCGTATCTTGACGCGGCGCACGCGCGCGCGACGAAAGCCGACGGCACGACGCCGAGCTTGTTGGCGAGCGGTTGCTGGGCGTTCATCCGAGACCCGCAAACGCGCCCGGTCGTTTGTGTCAATAAGTTAGTTGGATACGAAGCGCCGCAGATCAGGACGTTTGATTACGACCCTAGCGTGTGGGGCTTGACTTATCAAATGATTTACCCCTACAGCGTAACGACGCAATACGCGGACGGGATCGTCGTTGTTACTGAATAGAAGGCAAGAGGTTAGAACATGGCAGATACTTTCGGACAAGCGCCCGCCTCGCGTATCCAGGCGGATTCGTCGCGATTCTATGCGGTCGCGGTTGCAGACGTCGCGCCAAATACGATTTATTGCCCGGCTTTTTCTACGTCCGGGCTTTTCGGAGTCGCGGAACTCCCTATCCAATCGGGACAATTGGGGGCTTTTAGCCGCGCGGGCGTGTTTGCGTTCGATTATCCCGAAGGGACGACCGAAGACCCCGCAGTCGGAACGCCGGTTTACTATACGCCGTCGAGCGCGACGGAAGGCGCGTTGAGTCTTGCGAGCGGTTCTATCTTTATCGGGTACGTCGTTAAGGTGCCGGATATTTCGGGGCGGCTTTGCGTTATGATCGCGCCCGACGCAAAGGTCGCTACTAACTAGGAGCGCAAGCCGTGAAAGATTCGCGCGTATCGGTAATTATTACCCCCGGAGCGGTTACGTCTTTAAAGTTGATCGACGTAAAAACGGGCGCGCCTTTAGGTCGGATTGAATATCCGAGCGAGAGCGCGGCGACGATTGCGTCGGCGATTTTAGGAAACGAAACGGCAACGACCGCTCCGGCGGGTACTTTGTCGAGCGAGAGCGAGGGAACGCCCGCGCCGCGAAAGCGCGCGGGCAGACCCGCTAACGCAAAGAAAAACAATCGTTAATCGAAGGTTGTTAGAATGAAATACGCCTTGTTATTGCGTCGTCTTTTTTCGTATCCATTGACGAGCCCGGGCGCGCTTGTCCTTGCTTGTCTAATCGCGCCCGCGTCCATTTTCGCGGTTGAATTTAGGCGCGCGGACGCAACGCTAAGCGACGTGCACGCCGCGTCTTGTCGCGTTCGAGTTAGCAACGCGCGCGGCACCGGGATTTTTAACGGATACAACGAGCAAACGGGCAAGGCGTATATTTCTACCAACGATCACGTAACGAGCGCCAACCGCGCTTGTCAACTTGACTTTTGGACGAATAGCAAGATGGAGACCGTCGCGGGGTCGGTCGTCTTTAAATCGCGCAACGACAACACGGGGCGCGATTTCGCTATTATCGAAGTCGACGCAAACGAGTTGAAGAAGATTGATCCGCCGTATATCCCTATGAAAAGCGTTGACCCCGCCGCGCTTGTCGGTCGTCCCTTTATGTCGAGCGGATGCCCCGACGGGCGATTCGATCAAGGTTGGAGGGGCACAATCGAGCGATTAGACGGCGGTATGGCGATTTTTTCCCCGCCCCCCGTTCCTGGGCAGTCCGGGTCGGGTATTTGCGTAGTCGACGGCGGGCGAGTTTACGACGTCGCCAAATTAACGTATCTACTAGGAGCAAAGGGGCAAGACGAAAGCAAGGGGGGCGCCCTTCCCTTGCGAAACCTGTTAAACGGCGGGCTTGTAGCAACGAGCGCGCCCGCAGGTTATACGCGGCGACTTGTCGCGGATAGATCGAAGGAACTTTCTATCCTTGCCTTTACGTCGGAGGATTGCCCCGCCTGCGAGGTCGCGGCGCAAGGCTTACTCCAGACGGAAACGGTCGCGGGCTACGAAGTTAGACGCGTTGACCCGTTGAAAAAGGACGAGGCGTATCTTGCGAGCGCGTATAACGTAACAGAGATACCGACATTTTTAATTGTGGACGAAGCCGCGCAAGAGATCGCGCGCGCAACGTTTGCGGATATTAAACGCCTGGGCAGTTATTCCGCGATTGTAAAAGCCATATCGAGCGCGCATGCGCGTTTCAACGGTCAAAGTGAGGTTTTACCCCCCGCCCCCCCTATCGAGTCGACCGACGGCGACGACGCGGGCAAGCGTTACAGAATGGGAGCGGAAAACGGCGTCGTCGTATCGGAGCCGGGCGAGATTGAAAAGACAATCGCGGTCTATATAACCGACCCGGCGTCCTACGATTTCGACGCGGAAAGAGTCGCGGCGACTAATCCGCCCGCCGGGTTGTTGCGCGATCTCATAGAACGAGACCGGGGCGACGGTCGAAACGATAACCTTACAGACGACGGCGAGAGCGAGGATACGACCCCGCCCCCGACGCCAATTATCCCGCGCAAACGTCGTGGGGACAACGAGAGCGACAACGAGAGCGACGCGCAAGAGTCGCGCGGCGGTATCGGAGCAAGAGCGCTCGACGCGCTAGCGGCGCGACTCGAGAAAAAGATCGACGGCAAGATCGACGAGACCGTAGACCGCGCGCAAGGGCTTTTGAACGACGCAGGAGAAGAGATCGGCGCGAAAGTGAGTCAAACCATAGGGGAGCGACTAGCGAGCGCCTGGCGCGTTTATCGCGCGCGTTTTGTCTGTGTTCTTTTCGCGGTCGTCTTTCTTGCTGTGATCGCGGCGCGGGTTGCCTTCGGCGCAATTGGCCGCTTGTATACCCGCGCGAAAGAGTTTGCGGCGCTTATAGCCGCCGCAAACGCGGCGTCGCGCGACGTTACGAAGGGGGGCAAGGAATGACGGGAGAAGGCGCCGTCCGCGCGCTAGAGGCTTTAAAACTAGCGCTAGAATGCGTTCTATTGCTTGTCGCGCTTGTTGCAATGGCGACGGCGGGGAGAGAGCGAGAGAAAGCGCAAACCGCCCTTTATGAGGCGCAGGCAATCGTCGACAAGATCAACGCGTCCCCTTGTCGGATTGAAGCGGGGCCGCAGCTAGTCGCGCCGGAAAATGAATTTTAAAATTGCTTTTTAAGCGGATTCGCGACGCGCCGGAGCCGCCCTAGCGCGCCGCGATAGCGGGGCGGGGTATACAGTCCCCGCCCCGCGCGAAAAACCTACATGGGCGGCGATTGGCGGCTTTTAAATGACGTATGAAATTATTCGCGGCGACTCTTTCGAGACGTTGCAACGTTTCCATAGGGAGGGGCGCAAGTTCGACGCGATCTTGACCGACCCGCCCTATTGTTCGCGCCCAGGCGGCAGTTACGGTAGCGGCGCGCGTAAGTATGTTAATTTAGCGCGCGTCGGTTCGCGGCTTGAAGATTGCAATTTTAGCGAGGCGCCAAATCAGTTCGCGGCGTATGAGTTCGCGCGACATTGGATGCAAGCGTCGGCGCTTGTTTTACGCGCGCCCGGCTACTTTTTCTGCTTTACAGATTGGGTGATGATACCCGCCTTTACAATGGCGATGCAGAGTAGCGGGATCGTTTATCGCGGTTTGATACCGTGGAACAAGAACAACGCAAGATGCCATCCCGGGTATTTTACGCAAGTGTGCGAGTTTGTTATATGGGGCACCGTCAACGGCGTATCCGACAAGTTTGTAAAGGGTTATTTAGAAGGGAGCGCCCCCGCTAACGAGTCGCGCATTCATCCGACACAGAAAAACGAGACCGTGTGCGCGGAACTGTTAAGGATTCTACCAGACGACGCAACCGACGTTTTAGACCCTTTTTGCGGGTCGGCGACGACCGGCGCGGCTTGCGCCCGTTTCGGGATAAACTTTGTCGGGGTCGAGAATGTCCCTACAATCGCAGACGTTGCGGAAAATAGGTTGCGCAATACTACGTGGGCGCAACGACTAACAACGAAAGAGGAGGCGGATAAATGGACGGAGCAGACCCCGGCGTTCTGGTAAGGAGATCGTGGGCGGAAAAGGTCGACGCGGCGACGGATTCGAGCGCGAAAAGCGCGGCGGCGGATAATGTAGAAAGTTCGCGCGCGTCTTTGTTTTACGATATTCGCCCGGCGTTGTTGCGGTCGTCGTGGAATCGCAACAACGCCGGGACGTACTACGCAACGGCAGTATTTATCAATCAGGCTGGACGCGCCGATACCTCTTTCGAGTTCACGGTTTACGCGCCGACGGCGTTGGCAACCCCGCGCGGGTCGGCTAATTCATGGCGTATGTTTGTTATTTGGCGCGGACGTTGGGAGACGTTGCAAGAAGACGCGCAAGCGCAAACTGTGTACGCGGGCGGCTATTCGATAGACATATCGCGCGTGGACAATCAGACCGGCGCGCGACTAGTCGACAATACGGGAACGCGAGGCGTTGCGGTCTATACCGGCACGGGGAACCTTAATAACTACGTCGATAGCGGCTTTTTGTACCTAGATGCAAGGTATTTCAATTTAAGCGGGCGCGTTCCCGATTCGGCCGGCACGAAATACGGAGTCGGACTAAAAACGAAGTACGTTACCGTAACGACGCCAACGGGTGACGAGCAAATCTGCGTTATAGACGCGTAAGAGGCGACGACGTGAAACCGTACAACGTATTACAACGCCTGGGGCGATTTAATCCAATCTCGGCGGTATTACTTACGCCGGAGGCACAGATACCAATCGAGATCAAAGCAGAGCGGCGCGAAGTCGATACAATCGCGGGCGCGTTCGACGGGTTGACAAACGTTCGAGCGTGGAGCGTGGACGCGGCGGTCGAGATCGCCGCAGGGTACGCGCTAGCGGTTGACGGCGGCGTCTTCCCGATTATTCGCGGCGACAATGGCGACTATTGGGGTTGGCTTTACAATCGACCCGGCGCTAGAAAAATATTTTATACGCGCGCGAAAAACGTTTAACGCGCGCGATAATAGAGAATATGGAACCGATAACCTTACAAATTGGCGCGGCGCCGCCGACCGCTAATCTAATCTGGCGCAACGGTCGCGGGCACAGCTATTTAAGCCCGAAGGCGGCGGCTTTTTATGAGGTCGTCGGCTATACGGTCGCTGGGCGCAGGATTCCGAGCGAGTGGACGGCGGTTGACGTTGATATTATTGTAAGGACGAAACAGGGGCGCGGCGACGTGGACAACCGTATAAAACCGGTATTAGACGCATTGACGCGCGCTCATTTTTGGGACGACGACCGGCGCGTCGGTCGAGTTTCTTGCCAATTCGCAAGCCCCGGCAAGGAGGAAACGCGCGTTATTGTTCGACCGCTTGCCTCGCGCTTTGTCGATTTAGATTAACGGGTTAGCTATGGAAATAATCGAGAGCGTCGACGACTTGGCGACGTTCGTTCCTTTGAAGTCGTTTGAAGGCCGGACGTTTCGTCGCGATCTTTTAGCCTATTATACCGCCTTAAACCTTTACGGAGCGAGCGGGTCGGAGGCGTATTTGCCTAAGGTAAAAGACGTTGCAACGTTCGAGGAACAAACGGACGAAGCGGGCGTCCTTAAATTCTACGTTGGCGTCGTTCGTAATAGTCGCGCCGCGCTAATTCCAACGGACAAAGAAACGATCAAACGCCTTTGTCTGATTCAAGACAACGAGAGAAACGGAGCGCCGTTCTAATGAGTAACAAACAATTTACGTTGATCGATATTGTTCAATGTCAAAAATGCCGCGTCTTTGTCGCGCAGATCGGCGACGTCGAGGACGACAAGATCGAAGAAGCCGCCGCGCAATTGCGCGCTAGTCTAGGTGGCGCGGGCGTTTCGGTTCACACTATCGGCGTTGACCCCGGGACGCGTTATAAGTCCACTATCGCCTTCGATCTTGTCGAGGTCGCCCCGCCCCCGGTCGTTGAAGAAACGAGCGAGGAAACGGCGGAAACGGTCGCGGACGTTGTCGTCGAGGGAGAGACCGTCGGCTCGTGCGAAGATTCTACACAGATCGACGACGAAACGAGCGAGGAAGGCGACGCGCAAGAATGACGCCTTCAGAGCTAGTCGAGTTAAACAACGAGCTTGACCCGCGATACCGCGCAAGCCTCGACGAAATGCGCGATTTGCTTTTAGTCGACGAAAGGTACCAGCGCGTCGAGTTCGTACGCGGTCGCCTGCGGTATCTTTCGAGATTGCGCCGATTTAAGCGACGCCCGCGCGTCGACGATTTAAAAAAAATATTCCCTAGCGTTTCGGAGCATTGCCTCGGGCGCGCGCTTGCAAGTTGCGGCGCGTGGGGCGCGCCTTTGAAGGAGCCTATCGACATAGAGGACAAGAGGTTCGCGGAGGCTTGTTGTCGCCCCGCCCGTTTCCGCGATGAGATCGAGGAAATAAAGGCGGAAGGCTACGAGCCGCCGTTATTGCCGGACGATATGTGGGAACGCTATATTAAGTGTAGAAAGCTACACAAACGCGGGTTATTATGGACGGCAGAGCATACCGACGGGCACCCGATGACAAATCGGATATTTTAGCGGCGGATACAAGCCTGCCGCCGTTGTTTAACCTTGCGGGGTCGAAATTTAGGCAGAGAAAAAACATATTGCCAATTTTAGCCCGCTACAATCGCACGCTTTACGTTGAGCCCTTTTGCGGGGCGGGCGGCTTGTTTTTCGGCAAGCCGCAGGAAAGCGCGGAAATATTAAACGACGCCAACGGTTGTATCGTCGCGTTATTGCGCGTTTTACGCGACGAAGACAAACGACGAGAGCTTGACGAGCTTTTAGAAATGTCGCCAATGTCGCGGGCGTTATGGTACGAGGCGCGCGATATTGGGCGCGCGTATATGCGCGGCGAGTCGATAGAAAAGCGCAAGATTGCGGCGCGTTTAGAGTTCTACACGGACGAAACGGTCGCGGCGTATTGCCTTTTATATTGTCAATGGTACGGATTCGCGGGCGACGTATTCGGCGCGTTTGGCGGCGGTTGTAAAGGCGCGGGCGCGGCGCGGGTTATTGGATACGGCGCGCGCCGGAAAAAAGCGCTTGCGGATTATTCCGCGCGGCTTGCTACGGTTACAATTGAAGGATTAGACGCGATAGAATGCCTTCGCAAGTACGACGCGCCGGGCACGTTGTTCTACGTTGACCCGCCGTATCTTACGGCGAGCAAGCACGGCGCGCCCGGTCGAGCGTATCGAGGTTGCAACGTCGACCAAATCAAGCTAGTTGAAACGTTATACAATTTAAAAGGTTCTTTTGTCCTAAGTTGCTACGACGCGCCGATATTCGAGCAATTGCACGACAGGGCGCATAAATTCCAATTTAGCGCGACGACAAGCCTGGCGCGCAATTATCGCGCCGCGAAAGAGTTCGAGCGCGTCGAGACCGTTTACGCGTCGAGATTTACGAGGTAGAGAAATGGCAACCCTTTATATCACGAGCAACGCAGACAGCGGCGACGGTTCGTTGCGCGCGGTCATAGCCGCGTCTGGAAACAACGATAAAATTACGCCGTATCCTGGACTTGAGCTAGTAGTCGAGCCGAGGTCGGTAATTGCGCTCGAGAGCAATTCGACCCGTCTAAATGTTACATTGGACGGAGACAACCGCTTAACTATAAGGCGGGACAGTTCTTATACGGCGCAACTAATGACGATTGCGCGCGGGTCGCAAAATGGACAAACCATAATCGAAAATGTTAAATTTGAAAATTCACAGCAGACGGCCGCGCGTAAATGTCTTTTCTTGCAAAACAGCGGGTCGAAGCTATATCAAAGCGAGATAGTGTTTAACGCATGCACATTCGCGGGGCACACAAGCACAACTGGGGCGATTTGTAATCAAACGGGCGCGCAGATCGCTAATCAACCGATTACGTTTAAGAATTGCGCATTTCTTGGAAATAGAAGCACAACGACGGCGACGCTCGTTGCGACTGGGGGGGCACTAATCGTCGTACAGATCGAGGGCGCTAAATGTTTATCGTTCGTGAATTGTAGTTTTATCGGAAATCTAACGAGATACATATATCAATTTCAAGAATACGGCGGAGAAATCGTCGATTGCAAACTGGACAACGCAGATTTAGTCGCAGGGCCGCCCGCTAATTGGACGTGGACGCCGACGGCGTGGAAAGAATGGAACCCGCATATATTAAGCAGTAGTCCGCAGGCGCGGGGCTACAATAGCACGGGCGCAAGATACGACGCCGAAGGCGTCGCGCGGGTAAACGGCACGCTTGGCGCGTTCGAGACGGTCGACGCGGACTTGTATTGGGTCGGCAAGGACGCCAACGGCGCCGACGTAACAACGCCTTCAATGGAGTCGTCGGACGGTTGGGCGTCGGATAGATGGGCGACGACGGGCGGCGACGTTCTACCAAACGACGTCGCGTCCTTATTCGTTGGAGAAACCGTAGATTTCGCGGGGACGTGGAGCCCGACAAACGGCGGGGAGATCACGACCGGCGCGGGCGCGGTATCAATCGCAACGACCGCTCCGGCGGATACGTCGCGCGAGATCGTCGCGCATATCGGAGCGGGCGGACTATCGGTAACGGGCGCGGTCGCGCTTACTAACGGCGACGATCTAGACAATTTAACGCCAGTTTCCCCGGCGGTCGTCGACGTATTAGCCCCGGCGACGGTCGCGGCTTATACAATCCCGTCCGGTGTTGTTTTATCCGTTGTATCGGCGACGTTTGGGGCGTTGACAGTGGACGGCGGCGCGCTTAAAATAAGCGAGTCGGCGACGGTATCGGGCGCGTTTACACTTACGTCGGGAACGATAGAATTAACGAGCGAGGACGCGATAATATCGACGGCGGGCGAGATAGCCTTGACGACGGGCGCGGTTACGTCAACCGCCCGCGCCTATTGGATTTTACCCGCCGCAACGTCTGTTAGTTCTATCGAGATCGGGGACAATGTTATTCGCCTAAATGCTAACGCGCGCGCGTCGGACTTCAGAGCGGATACAACGGGCGAGGTCGTCGAGTTCAGTTGGAGCGCGGCGAGCGGGCAAACAACCGTCCTAGAAAAGGTTTCACCGTATCAGATGATCGACGCGACGGCGAGCGCAAGCGCGCCCCCGAGCGCGCTTGTCTATGCGCCGACGACGTTTAGATTGTGGAGCGGGTCGGAATGGCTAACGGCGGTCGCGTCCCCCCGGCATCCTAGTTACTTATGGACGGTCGAGCCGTGGGCGCTTACAGTTTCAGACGTCGAGGACGTCGCGTTTAATGTTACCGTGTGGGGCGTAAACCCAAATATAACGCACGTTTCAGACGATACGGAAACGCAAGAGGAAACGACGGGGGAGGTTTAATCCATGGCAGACCTTAAAATTACAACGAGTCAGGCGCCCGCCGTTCGCGCGATGATTCAAAGCGACGCGGGCGAGTTGTTCGATTACGAAAGCGATCTGGCAACCGCCGCAGAGCTTGCGGAGCAAGGAATAACCGCCGCGCCCGTATCGTATACGATTTTTAAAAGTTCTAACGCGTTCGCGCAATACGCCTTCGCGTCGGAAAATCTAACGCCGGTAACGGGTTATAATAACATTGAAATCGACCCCGAGGACGCGTTCTACACGCCGTCCGCCGTTGAGGAATTAGGACTAAATTATAATTTTAGCTTTATCCCGGCGAGTAGGTCGACGCAACCGTTCAGCGAGACGGGCTTTTACTTGATTAAATTCATGATTTACCCCAAAGAGGGCGCGGCGGTTGCGTTCCAATTAACGATTCAAGTTATTTAAAAATATAGCGTTATGAATTGGACGGGCTATTTTAAAGAGTTGACGGAATATTACGCGGGCGACGAGTGGCAAGTGTTCGATAACGTCGACCCCGCCCGCGTTTGGGACGGCAAGCCGACAATTGAGTTCGCGCGGCGCGGTTGCGAGACAACGCCCTATTTGAGCGGAGATTACAGCGAGTCCACGCAACTATCGTTATTTACGCGCGCGGCAACTGAAATAAAGGCGGACGAAGCGGCGCGCGCGGTATACGCGCGCGTCGTTACGGTCGCGCTTGACGCGCTTTTAAAAACCGATAAAATAAGCGGTTACAGAGTCGACCGCATGGCAGTTTTTGCCGACGAAAGGGGCGCGCGTATTGGCGAGTCTTTCTCCGGCGTGGTTGATTTTACCATCTTTGAAGAGGTTTTAAATTATGGCTAACGCAGACCTTGCGTATAAGATGTGCCTCGGACTTTTTGCGCAAAGTTCGAGCGGCGCGTCTCTTACGTCCTTAAAAGACGCGAGCGACGCCGCGTTGAAATTCGGCGCGTCGTCGATTCTCCCAAAAGAATTTAAATTTACTAACTTTCAAATCGGCGATACGACTATCGAAACGACGTCGAGCGCGTATATTACCGATCTTGATAAAGTAGCTAAATTTACGTCGGGACTTGTTACCCCGGGCGACGTCTCCCTAAACGTCGAGCGCCCGGCAAACATTGCTGGCATTATGTCGACCTTGCGCGACGTAGTAGCGGACGACCCCTATAAAGTCCTGTTCCTTGCGGGTTGGTTCAAAGAAGAAGCAAACGGCGTGCGGACTTACGACGTTTTCTACGCGTCGACGGGGATTGTTAGCACGGCGGACGGCATTTCGGGAGAAGCCGGGCAGAAATTCACGTCGACGCTAGGTATTAAGTTATCCGGCGCGCCGACTGAAACCGCCGCAAACGTCGGCGCCACTTTGACATGGACGACAAGCACGGGCGCGGTTACTTGGAGCGCGTAGACCTAGCGGCAACCATTAAGAGGCGGAACAAATGGAAATAAAACAACTTACGAAAGGCGAGCGCGTCCCAGTCGATATTAGCGAGTGGTCGGAGGTCGAGGCTTACGCTAGACCGTTAAACGGTTTAGAACAACTAGTCTTTAACGACTATTTCCTAGACTTTCAAGACCGCGCGAAAAGTATCGACGACCGATTCGAGGCGGGGTTTTCCGCCGCGCTAATGTTACTAACAGATAGCGAGGGCACGCCGCTACTTACAGACGACGACCGCGCGGCGGTAAAGGGAGCGAGCGCGACGCCGCTATTACGCGTATTCACCGCCGGTTTGCGGGGTTACGATACCGCAAAAAAAAATTGATAGAGGGCGACGCGGAGCTTGTAAACCTTGTCCGCGTCGCTTTTCTTTTGCGACGACCTATTAGCGAGGTCGCGCGGTTGCCTAAGTGGGAGCGCGACTTATGGCGGAGCGTCTTTCAGATTTACGGGCCGTTAGATTGGCGGCGCGACGACTTACGATTCGCGCAATTGGTCGCGTTGCAGATTACCGAGCGCAAGCCGCTAGAAGATTTAACGATTTATCCCGACCCCGCGCGCCTTATGGAAAAGGAACGAGCGCGGCAAGCGATGTCCAAGGACGACGTTTTAGCCATGTTCGGAGTTCGAGAGAATGAAACAGGCGAAGACATTCGCTGAAGCCCTAGCGATTCTCCAGGGCGATTTGCAAGCCCTTAAAAACGCCGCAGAGGTCGCGACGTTCGAGACCTTGACGAAATACGCTGACGACGCCACAAAACGCGCCAAAAGGGCGTTAAATCGCCCGCATTGGCTTTTATCCCGATCAACGGCGGGAAAGGTCGTAAAGTATCCAAGCGGAAAACAAGTTGCAATCGTCGGCTTTCAAAGGACGACAAACGATAGCAGAGCGAAAAAGGGGTCGAAAGACCCGGGGATTTACGGGCGATATTACCAATCGGGGAAAAGACGCGGCATCCCGCGCCGTTTCCTTTTCAACGCTAAAATTGAGAGTTTGCAAGGATTCGGCGAGCGATTGGCGGGCGCGTTCGACGTCGCGGTCAATAAGATCGCAACGGGGGACGACTTACGAGCAGAGCTTGCGCAAGTCAACGCCCGCGCGGCGGTTGGAGCAATTGAGGGCGACGCCGTGGAGAGATCGCCGCGCGACATACTAGAAACGAGGGGCTTTTAAATGGCTAAAAATATCGGGGTCGGCGTTCAATTAACGGCGGACGCCTCGGCGTTTAAGAAGTCTATCGACGACGTATCGGCGGCGGTTGCTAGAAACCAGAAAGCGACGATTCGCGCGGCGCAAGAGACGCGCGACGCCTTCGGCGTCTTGCGCGACGACCAAGGGCGCATCGTCGAGGGGTTGACCAAATGGCAAAAAGACCTTGGATATTACGTCGACGACCTAGGGAGAGTCCGCACCGCCAACGATAGATTTGTAGACGGTTTAACAACCCTACAAAAAAAGATTGGTTTAGAGATCGACGAGGCGGGCACGGTTTACAATCGCGCCGGAGAGATCGTCGAGGGACTGAATAAGAGCGCGCAACAAGCGACGCAAGCCGCCGTCCCCGCTTTCGATAGTATCGATCAATCCCTTTCTAAAATAAGCCGGGACGCGCTTTTAGCCGCTAACGGGTTTAACGGGCTCAAGGGCGGGTTGGACGTCCTTTTCGGAGCCGGTAACAAGTTGTCCGCAGTCGTCGACGGCGTGGGAAAGATAGCCCATAGCGCGTTGGCGTTTCAGCAGATACGCGATCAAATTAAACTATTGCGGGAACAGTTCGGCGGCTTGAGTAAAGCCGCGCAAGTAGCGCGCGCCGCGTTTAGTTCCTTTTCTAATGCCGGAGGCGGATTTAAGGGCGTTCGCGCCGGTTTGTCTAGTATCAAAGCGGGTTTAAAGAGCGTCGAGGCGGAGGCGGTTGTAGCCCAGGCGCAACTTGCCTTGATCGGCGCGGCAATAGGCGCAACGATTGCGATACATCAGAAACTAATTGACAACGCTATAAGTACTATCGACCCCGCGTTAAAGGGGTTAGATCAATATAGGGAGCGATACGAAGAGATCGCGCGCGCCGCGAAAGACGCGGGCGCGTCGGTCGAAAGTCTAGGCGACGCGTTAAAATACGCCGGGCAAGCGGGCGGCGACAAAGCTAATCTTGAGCAGTTTATAAAAGCCCTTAAAGCCAATCAAGAAACGGGGATGTCGAGCGAGGGGCGCGCCGTTGCGGACAACGGTTTAGGCGTCTTTCGATACCTTAAACAAGCGTTCAATCCGGTTGGCGCGTCGATAGAACAATTGACCGGGCAAGAGGCGGCAAACAATCGCGCAATTATTAAGGGGCTTGACAGTATCGGCGCCGATTGGGCGACGCCGGGCAAGAGCGGCGAGAGCGAGCGGCAGGAACTATTCGCGGCGATTTCGTCGTTCGTCGATAGGTTTAACGAGCAATACGGGGAGCAGAAAAAAGAGTCCGATAAGATCGCCGCAGACATTGAGGCGCTCCAGCTTATTATCGAAGCAGTCGGAGACGATAACGAGCGCAAACAAGAGCTTGAGACGCTTGCGCAAACAATGAGGGAGCGTCAGGCGGCGGCAATTCAAGCGGAAACAGAGGCGGCGCGCGCTAAAATCCTAGCGGACGCTGGGATAGATAAATATTTACAAACGCAAGACAAGACCGCGCAAGCGGTCGCGGATTACGGCGCGACGGTCGAGAAATGGCGCGCGCTAGTTGATGACGGTACAATTAGCGGGGAGCAGTTCGAGCAAGCCTCCGGCGCGCTTGCGTCGTCGATACGCGGCGCGTTATTACAACGGCTTGGCGTTCAGTTGCCTGCCGCCGTAGACGATACCGCGAAAGCGTTCGCAGAGTTGCAAGACGCGGTTGACGCGGGCGTGCTATCTAGCGACGATTACGGACGCGCGGTTCAGAGCTTGCAAGAGGCGGCGGCGCGCAAACTAGCGCAGGCGGCGGGTTTAGACTTTTCGCCGGAGTCGCCTTCGGCGTTTCAGATCGCGCCGCAGGGAGCGGGCGAGACGTTCGAGCAATTGCGGGCGCGCCTAGACAAGTCGTTCGAGCAATTCAAGGAACGTTTGGACGATTCGCTAGCGCGGCAAGAGATCGCGCAAAGCGACTACGAACGCCTGCTTGCGTCCTACAAGGAGAAAAGCGCGGAAACGTTGCAAGCCTCGCAAGACGCGGCGGCGCAAGCGTTAGCGAGCGCGCAAGGGCTAGACCTTGACGCGCCGCGCAAGGCGGCGCAAGCGGCGAAAAGTCTAGAAACGCAGCTTGAAGAGTGGAAAGACGCCGCGCGCGCGGGTACGATCTCTCAAGAGGCGTTATCCAAAGCAGAGGCGGCGCTTACGTTAGCAATTAGCGAAAGAGACAAAGCGGCGAAAGAAGAAGCGGAAAAAGCGAGAGAAACCGCGCGCAAGCAAGCGTTGCAGGATACGGGTATTAACGCCTTGAGATCGCAAGCGCAAGCCCTAGAAAAGGAAACGACGTGGCGCGGCGAGCTTGAGGAAACAATGAAGCAAGCGCGAAAGGCATACAAGGACGGCACAATCACGCTCCAAGATTTAAATCAAGCGCACAAAGACTATAAGGCAATTGTAAAAGCTAAAACCAAAGAGGAAAAGGCGCAAGCGCGCGACGCCGCGCGGCAAACGCTAGGCGTCGATTCTCTTATGGAGTCGCTTAAAAGCCCGGCGCAAAAACTAAACGAGACTTTAAACCAGATCGGGAGCGCGCTTGCGTCGTCGTTTATAGATCGCGGCGAGTACGACGCCTTGCGAAGCAAAGCGTTTCAAGAGTATCGAGACGCGCTCGACGATTTCAATAATGGACAAACGGGCGGCGACGCGCCGAAGGCGGAAAGAGTCGCGGCGGGGTCGTCCTTGTCTGATTCGCGAGAGTTCTATAAAGCCGTCGTCAATCAGATGTCCCCGCGTTCGTACGAGAAAAAAATCGAGGATACAACGGCGCGACTTGCGGAAACGCAGGACGCGGCGTATCGGGCGCAGGTCGAAGGGAACGAGCTTTTAGCGCAATTCGTAGCGGGCGCGGGACTTGCGGGCGTTCCTGTTTTCGGTTAGAGGTTTTAAAATGCTTACGAAAGCACAGTTTAAAGCAGACGGACGCAACGTTCGATTAACTTTTTCCGGGTCGTTTGTTCGAGTCGTTACAAAGAACGCGCGCGGCGTATCTGTTGCAAAATATCCGATTAACAACGTTACGGGCACGGTAGTTATTTTAGCGGTAAGCAACGATAAACGCGATACGGCGTTCGACGTCTGTTTCAGTCCTAAATTACCGCAGTTGGGGGACGCTTACGTCGACGAGCGCGGCGTAACTCATGCGGATATTATATTTAAAGACTTTTCGCCGCGATTCATTGGAGCGAGGGGGAGCGGGTACGAGTGGGAGATCACGTACACAATCGGCGGAACAACGACTAACGCCGCGATAGATTCGCAAGACGCGGCGGACGATACGTCTACAATCTTGTCCTTTTCCGCGCAAATCGAGCAAGAGGAAACGGCGGGCGCGGTCGATTTGGACGGGGTTTTTAATTGCAATAGTATTGGGCTATTGTTCGACGACCCGTTAGTCTTTAAAACGGGCACACTTGCGATGCAATATTCCCGCCGGGAGTATGTAAATCCGTTGCCTAAAATCCCCGCCTTTGTAAATGCGATAAATTCAAGCCCCGTTTGGTTTTGTCCGCGCGGGACATTGCGGGTCGGAGACGTAACGGCGACGATAACGGAGACGGTCGCGGCGACGTCTTACGACGTCAATTATCGGCTTTTATATCGCCCGCAGGGTTGGGCGGTTGTCAAGCCTAATTCGTCGTTCTACGTTCGGAGCGGGAACGCATACGCGCGCGCGCTAAATTCCGACGGTTCCCCCGTAGAAACGCCGGTTTTTATCGCGCTTGACGGCACGCAGTTATCGAGCGGCACGACGCCGCCGTCCCGGGCGTTTCGGGTTTATCCGTGGGCGGATTTAACCGCCCTTGATTTACCAGACCCCCGATATTTGTAGACGCCGCCCCCCGTTTTCGCCCCCGTTTTCGCCCCTATTTTCGCCCCCGCGTTTGGGGGCGGTTGCAAGGTCGAAATACTTGTCTAACGTCCTTAGATAGTAACGCGATTGGACGCCGCTTGTATGTCCGAGCCAGTCGGCGACAACGTGTTGAGGGTACCCCGCCGCGATCAACTCATTCTCCCGCGTCGCGCGCATATTTTGGAACAGTCGCGCCCACGGAGAGTAGCCCGCGCGGGTAATAATCGCCGCAAAGGTTTTTCGCGCGGTCGTTTCAGAGATCGGAGAGAGGATCGCCGCGCGGTCGGTATCAAGAAAAAGATCGTCGAGTTCTTGCGCGATTTCGGGAAATAACGGCACGAGTCGCGACGGCTTGCCATATCGCGACGTCTTGGAACTATGGACAACGAGTCGGCGCCGGTCGAAGTTGACGTCCGCCCATTGGAGCGCATACGCCTCCCGGAAACGCAAGCCGCCAAAGCGCCACAGAGCAAACGCGACGCGCCATTCCTTAGAGGGGCAAGCGTTTAGAATAGGGAGAGACCAGGCGGCGGGGACGTCGAAGTCGCGCCCGTCCAATTTACGCGCCGGAGCCAATTTCAAGCCGTTAAACGGGTTAGAGAGATCGGGGGCGGCATAGTGAAAGAACGCCGCCGCCGCTTGCGCGATTTGTCGAGCATAAGCGGGGGACGCGCCCGTTGTAGATTGTTCGATTATGGAGCGCGCCGCCTCCGGCGTAATATCAACCGGGGATTTAGAGAGATCGAGCGCGGGGCGCAAACGTCGAAAGATCGCAACGAGGGACGCGACGGTCGAGGGAGCTAATCGGCGCGCGACGTCTTTTTCGTAGTCGTCGAGAAGTTCCCCCAAGGTTTTAAGCGGTTGGAGATCGACTAGACCGGCGCGGGCGAGCTTTTCAAGGACAAGCGGGGGCGCGCTTTCAAGATACGTTTCAACCCTAGCGACGCCGCCGCGTTTTTGCGCCGCTAATATTTCGTCGATACAGTTAGCGAGCGCGCGCGCGTCGCTTAGTGTAAAGCATTGAGGGAGCGTTACTTTTACGCGTCGCCCCCGATAGAATGAAACGCGGAAGGCGACGCCCCCGCGTTTCCTCTTGATTCGTTCAATTGTCGACATTGCAAGCCTTCAATTGTGTTATTCGCGACGGGATAGAATGCGTCCCAATGACGCGCGGGCGACCCGCCATTGCGCCCCGATTCTAACGGCGACAACGCCTTCGAAGTCCCCCTGTTTAATACACCGCAGGACGGTCTGATAGGAAAGGCGGAACATTTCCGCGCATTCCTGGAGCGTCAACCACTCTTTGTCGTCGAGTCGCGGCGCGGGCTTTACGGTCGCCTTGTATCTCATTTCGTCAAGCCTCCTTTCAATTCCTCATAATGCGCAAACAACGCGGAGGCTTGCGCTTGCGTAATGTATCCTTGTTCCGCCCAATCGGTAATAAGAGCGGCGTTTTTATCGAGACGTTCGAGGTCGCCTGCTTTTGCCGATTCGACTAGCGCCCCGCGCAGATTCGTTTCAAATGTAAGTTGTTCGTTTGTAGGTTGTTCGCTAGTCGCGGGGGCGTCCCCCGGTTGGAGCGTTTCCCGGCGGCGCGCAATGCGGGCGAGTAGGTCGGCGGCGTCGTCCTTGGAGAGCCTGCCGTCCTCTTGCGCCGCGTAAACCTCATTTGATAGGGCGGTTAGGGCGTCGACGTTCCCCGCTTTTTCGATAGCGTCGATAACGGCGGCGGTATTAAAGACCGTTTCCCCGGGGAGACCGGCGCGCGGCGGGATAACTTGCGCCCCCGCTTGCGTTTGCGCCGCTAATTCCGCGCGGCGTCGTTTGAAGATTTGCCGCAGGTTTTCCGCGTCGCTAGGGTCAAGTTCATATTCGGCGATAACTTGCGCGGCGGCTTTTAGGTCGTCGACCGTTTGCGCCGATTCAAGACGCGCGCGCATTTCGTCGATTTCCATATCGCCGGGGAGCGCTTCAGCGTCGATTACATTCGCGCCGATTGTTCCCTTGTTAATTTCGACGACGACCGGGCGAGACGCAACGGTCGAGGGAGTAACACAATCGACGCGCGACGGCGCGATCATTACGGGCGCGGGCGAGGGCGCGCCGCGACGTTCGACGACGACCGAGCGCGGCGGCGTATCGTCGCGCGCGTCTTGCAAGTCGTCGGCAAATTCAAGCCCCATAATAATTTCAGGGCAAACGCTTTTTATAAGTATCGACGCGGCGCGATATCGCGTCATTATTTCAGGCATTGTCCGCCACTTGGAGCCGTCCTTTTCAAACCATCCATTTCTATCGGCGAAAACACAATCGACGCGCGGGGATTCGTAGCGCGCGCCGCTTGCTAGTTCAGTAAAGGACGCGACGGCATAGTGGTTTATAATCTTCTCTTTCCAGCGCTTACGTTGTCCCTTGTTTTCGCCCCAGGCGCCGAAGGTTACTTCCGCCTCCCCGTCAATCCCCGTTTCAAATTGGATCCGGGAAAATCGCCCGCTTTTATTGACAAGTGCAATAAGGAACTTTGACGAAAAGGACGCGCGACCGTCGATGATATAAATATCAGGGAACACGGCGAGCGGGTTTAAGTCCATACGAGCCGCCATATCAAGGGCGACGAGGCAGTCTTCCGGCTTTCCTTGAAACGCTTTAGGCACAAACTGGGTCTTGGCAAGCGCGCCTGCGGCGTTCATCATTTCGGAAAATCGCGCGGGATTTTCAAAGATCGAAACGTAACGACCGGGGGCGGCGCTTGTCGGAGCGGCAACGGGCGCGGCGGTATCAACCGCGCGCGCGACACTTTCGCGGGTCATTGGCAACCTTTCTAATAGGAACGGCGATATAGAACTGTTTCGCCAGGCAAAGTTGGAAATTTTAAGAAGATTATCGTTTAAAAGAGCCGGGAGAGACCGGCGCAAGCGTTGGCGGACGCCGTTTGTTCGTTCGTAATTCCGGCGCCGATTGCGTGAAAAATAACCCGCGTATCGTCGCCTCGGTCGATTGAGTAGCACTCCCCCAGGCACTCATTCTTGAGCCGTTGGCAGTCTTGCGGGGAGACGTTCAAAAGGTAGCAACCGGCGCAATATTGCGCGTGATTGCGCCCGGATTTTAAAACGGCGAGCTTTCGTCCGTCGAGATCGAGAACCGTTCCTAGCGGGTACCATTTAAAGACGTTACCGTCGGCGCGTTTGTGATAGTAAGCAACGGGGGGGCGATAGGCCGCGACGTCGAGCGCGTCGCGCTTTTCGTTCAAAAAATCCGTTGCGTCTTTTTTGGATCGCCAGTAAATCGAGCCGCTACGATAGACGATACCGGCGCGGGCGCATAATTGGACGGCGCGCCCGGTTAAGTCTTTTGACACATTGAAAAGCGGCGCAAGGTCGCAGATTTTCACGGGTTGTTCGGGCTTGTAGCCTTCGGCGATAGCGCGCGCGATCCAGTCCATTTTTTCGGCATTCGAGACCGAGCCGACAACGAGCGGCAGATACTTCCCAACCGCCGCGCCGTTAATTCGTGTTTCCCCTATCATTTGCGGCGCGCCTCCTTGAATTGAGCCGGGAAAAGGACGGGCGCAAGACGTCGCGACGTTTCGAGCGTCGCGGCGATAGTCGCGGGCGCGCAACCGTAGACGGCGGCGCATTCGTCGAGCGTCAACCGGTCGTAATAGTACATTTGTATTAGATCGTTCGCGACGATCTCTGCGGGCTTGTTTTGGTCGTTTTTCATTGTGTAGCTTTTCGCAAGGGAGAGAGAAAGAGGGGGACGGCGCAACCCCTAGAGCCGCGTCTACGCTATACGCGGCAACCTACAAACGCCGTCCCCCCGTGAAGGTTATCGTTTCAGACTAGCGGAAACGGGCGGCGCACCAAACGCGGCCGGAGCCGTCGACGTGGACGGCGACGCCCGCGCGGGTAAAGGTCGGAGAAAGTAGCAACGCCCGGTGCGCGGGACTGTTAAGCCATTGAGACAACGCCGTTTCGATTCCTTGCGAGTTTTGGGCGAGGATTTCGGCGACGCCGGAGCCGTGGATAAGCGCGCCGCGCGACGCGCAAAAAGAAGCCTGGAATTGAGAGCCGCCCTGCAGATTACTATCGAGGGAGAGAGCGGCGAGACCGTAGCGGGCGCGCGTCGCGTTCACCGCGTCGAGCAAGCGCGAAACGGTACGCGCGGCGGCTTTCGTCGCGGCTTGCAACGGGCAAGCGCCCGTCGGGCACGACTTGTAAACAAGCGCGCCGTTTTGCGTTTTAACGGGGGTATATTCCCCGCAGGATTCGCAAGGGGTCGGCGTCGTCGTTTCGACCGGGGCGCAAGCCTCCGGCGCGGTTACTGTTTCGACCGATTCACAAGGGGCGGGCGTTTCAGATACGGGCGCGCAAGCGTTCTCGACGATTTGGGAATAATAGCGGGGCGCGGTCGTCGTCGGAGCGCAAGGACGCGGCGACGATTCAACCGGGGAGCAAGCGGCGACGCCGTAGCATTGCCCCGACGTCCAGTATCCAACCGTCGCGGCGTATTGATAGGACGCCGCGCAAGCCCCATAATTTGCCCGATACGCGGCGCAAGAGGTCGCGCGGTACGTTCGAGCGGCCGGAGTGTAAGCGCGCGCCTGGCGCGACGTATAAGCGCGCAATTGACACGCGCCCCCGTAGCATTGCGCGGCGGCAAGTCGCGGCGCGATCAAGGACGCGGCGGCAACTAGTGAAATAATAAGAAGTTTTCGCATTTGTAAAGCCCTTTATAAAAAAGGTTTAGGATTTCGTCGGTTTACATTATCGCGGTCGCGGCGGAAAATTCCAACCGTTTTTTAATTTCTTTTAAAATTTTCCCGCGCCAGTAAAAGAACGAGGGGAGAGAGCAGGGGGCGTCGCGATAGGCTTGGCGGTCGCCTAAGAGCGAGCGACGCAACGCGCAACGAGTAAGGAGCGGAAGGCGTCGCGTCGCGCGAAAGAGTTCGACGCGCGCGGCGGCGGCGAGCGGGTCGCGTCGCCCGCGATAGTCAACGACCGATTCGGCGAGGGAGAGACCGGGCGCGGGCGACTCTTGCGCGTAGCGCGGGCGCGCTTGCGATCTGTCGGCGAGATCGCGCAACCGAAAGATTAGAAACTTTTTGAAATATGGCGCGGGCAAGTCGCGCGCGACAAATTCGCAAACTAGCAAGATCGCGTCGGCGAGTAGGTCGTCCGTTCCGCCCCTATGTCGCGCGGTTAAGCGCCCGCGCGTCGTTCGGAGAAAGTCGCCCGCGTATTTCATAGCATAAGGCGTAAGTCGTTTAATTTCGGCGTCTTTTTCGCGGTCGGTCATTTTAGAAGCCTTTCGTTTATAGGGAGAAATTGCGCGGCGGATTGTTCCAATATTCGTCGGCGTCGTCGTCGAAGACGTCGTCGTCAATGTCGATTACGACGCGATCTCCAACGGCGCCGACTTCTGTTGCGGGGATATAAGCCGCGATAATCCTACACAGATCGATGGCGTCGCGCTTGATTGTTTCGTACAATTCAGGGGAGAGTCGCCACGGCTTGGAGCCGCGCGCAATCGCGCCCGGCACGTTATCGAGCATTACGTCCCGCGCGTATAGGATATTTTGATAGTTGAGTTTATCCGCAGGGAGACAAAGCAGGGCGAGCGCGCGGTCGCGCATAAGGTCGCGCATTTGGGGGAGGTCGAGGTCGTCGAGGTCGATGGCGAGCGCGCGCAATTCCGCGCATAGTCGGCGGCGGTTCACGTCGTAAGAGTCCATTTTAAAAGCCTTTCGTTTTAAAGTTTAAAAAAGGGAGGTTTGAGCCGGTCGCGTCCCGGCGATGGAGCGCAACAAGCGCGGGGAGAGATCGGCGGCGATACCGCGCCCGGCTAACGTTCGGAGCGCGGCAAGGACGGCGAGAGATCGCGCGGCGGCGTTCCCCGCGTCCATATACGCGCGGACGTAAGATTCCGCCGCGCGGTCGGTCGTTGCGATTTCAGAGCAACGCGCGAAAAGGTTGAAAAGGGCGTCGTTAAGGTCGCGCGCGTCGTTTATTCGGTCGGTCATTGTTTCGGGCTTATTCGGGGAGAGCGAGGGGCGCGAAAAGGTCGCGCGCCCCCGTGAAGGTTATCGTTTTAATTTTCCGCGTCGCGCCGGTCGAGATCGACGAGCGCCGCCTGGAGCGCCGCCCGTTCCTTTTCTTCCGTTTCCCGTTTCGACGCGATCTCCGGCGGTTCTTTTTCAAGGACGGGGGAGAGTTTAGGGAACGCGACGCCGTTTCTTTCGTAAATCCCCTTCAGATACGGGTAGAAAAGCAACCAGGCGCGGGTCGGTTCAAGCCCACGGCGGGCGTTGTCTTTGGCCGATCTAACCGCCCCCGCGATAGCGCGGTTGATCTCATTCTTGGAGGCGAGTTTGGCGACGACGGCGGCGGTTGCGCGGTCGACGACGTCCTTTTTCAGGTCGTCGTCGTAGAGTGCGCGCGCAAAGTTTGCGCGCAACTTTTGCGCCGACTTCCCGGAAAGATCAACGCGCAACGTTTGCGGGGAGTCGGTCGGAGCGGGGGCGGCGTCTTGCGGCGCGGTCGAGTCGATCTCGACGGTCGCGGGGTAATTCGTCCCACCCGGGAACGATTCAATTTGACGCGCGAAAGATTTTGCGAGGACGTCGGCGACGTCAACCCCTAAAAAATCCGCCGTCAACTCAAGCGCGAAAGAGAGGGCGGAACGTTCGGTGCGATTCAAAGCAAGGACGGGCGAAAAGTCCATTTTAAAAGCCTTTCGTTTTAAAGCGTTTTAAAGCCGTTTAAAACCCCGCCGGAGGCGGGGGTTTAAAATCATAGAGGGGAGCGGCGAGCGCGTCGCGGCGCCCCATTAACGAGCGAGAAAAAGGAAACAGAGCGCGGGGACGTGGAGACGGCAAAGGCGCCCCGCGCCCGTTCCTTGTTGGTTGTTAGGCGACGCGGAGGGCGTTCTCAGTTAGGTTAGACGGGTACCAGTCGCGGCGGCAGAGCGCGCCGTACCATACGTCGAAAGACTTTAAAGCGACGACGGCGGCGGCGAGTTCAACCCGTACCGTTTCGTCGACGGCGGAAACGAGGGTGGCGAGTTCGTCGAGTTCGCCGACGATTGTATTAAGATCGGTCGAGTTGCGCCCGTTACGGTCGTAACCGTTGAATTTTTGGGCCGGCGTGATAGGGTCGGAGGCGTAACCGAGAGGCAGGTCGTCGACGTCCAAATCGAGCTTGTCGGCGTTCTTTTTCGCCGCTTTAATAATCGCGGCGCGGTGTAAATTAAAGAGCTTAGCGCAGGCGCGGCGTTCGTTTAGGAGGTTGCGTTCGTACATTCGGTCGCGGGGGTCGCTTGATTGCTTGGTCATTTTAAAGCCTTTCGTTTTTGTGTAGTGTTTTCGCGGGGGAGCTTGTCCCCCCGGGGGAGTCCCCGGGGAGACGTCGCGGGCGTTACCATTTCAACCAGGCGTGCCCGCCGCCGATTTCAACGCGGCGCGTCAAGCCAATCGCGCGGGCGACGGTTGCGGCTTGCGAGTCGTCGAGGGCGTCGATCGACGCAAGATAATAAGCCGCCTGGGCGACGTTCGCAACGAGAGCGGCGAGCGTCTTATTGATCGGCAGGACGTCGGCGGCAACGCCGCGCGTATAAGCGAGCGACGGGCGGAGCGCGTCGACGTCTTGCCACGGTTCAAGGACGCAGGCGGCGCCGTGCGCGGCGAAATAGTCGGAGCCAGTCGCGGTCGCGCGCGTTTCGTCGGCGATCTTATAGAGTTTCGACGCGATGCTGAAAAGTTTGACGACGACGTTGTTATTCCTGTTTTCTTTCATTGTGTAGCCTCTTAATTTGTAGGTTTAGGGGTTGCGTTTCAAGATTGCTTTCAATCTTGATAGTTATATTATCGTCAAAATTCCAAACTTGTCAAGCGGTTTTTGGTCAGATTTTCAAATTTTCCTGAAAAAGTTTTACGGAATAGCGGCGCGCCCCGCGTTTTTTCGAGCGAAACGCGCCAAAAAATTTTTCTAGTCGTCGAAAGATTCGGGGAGACGGTCGACGACGTGTTGCGCGTCTAATACGGCGCGCCGTAGCGTTTCTAGCGTCGATTTTAAATCGTATAGCATCCAGGCGTAGTCGTCCGCATTATCCTGGAGGCATTCGACGGCGGCGGTTGCGTCGTTTTCCGCCGCGTTAAAAGCGACGGACAAGCGTTCTAATTCGTTCGCGATCTTTTGGGCGATCTTTTGCTTGGTCATTTTAAAGCCTTTCGTTTTGTGTAGTGTTTTCGCGGGGGTATTGCCCCCGGGGGACTCCCCCGGGGGCGGTCGGTTATTCTATCCAAGATAGACAAGGACGCCTTCGGCGTTGAGGGCGAAACAACGCGCGGCGGCGTAGCGTCGAGCGACGCGGGCGCGGTAAAGGTCGGCGGCGCCAACGGCGGCAAGGAGGGCGAGCCCATGACGCGGGATATCAGATTCGAGGAAAGCGAGGGCGGCGCGGCAGGCGGCGTCGCGTTCGTCGTCGGTCGCGGCGTCTTGGATAGCGCGGGCGCGATAGTTGAGGCGCTTGCCCATATATTCGAGGCTGTCGGTCGCGTCGACGTCGAGTTCATTGAGCGGGTCGGCGGCGAGTTCAAACATAGCGCGCGCGAGGTCGTCGAGGATAACGGAGAAAGTGTTTTGCGTGTTGGTCATTGTTTCACCTTTCGAGGGGTTGAAGATTATCGTTTAAGTTTTCAACCGTCCTTGGTTGGCGCGGTTTAACTTTCAATCTTGACACGTCTATTATCGTCAAAATTCCAAACTTGTCAAGCGGTTTTTGGTCAGATTTTCAAATTTTCCTGAAAAAGTTTTGAAAAGTCCCCAAAGGGCGCGATAATATAAGGCGACGCGCCCGGGAAAACACGGGGCGCGACGACCACAGAAAAAATTTTAAGGAGTCTACACAATGGACGGAATGAAAGACCGCATCCGGGCGATCTTGACCGCGCGTAATATTAAAGCCGTGGAATTTGCCCGTCAGTTGCAAACGTCGAAAGCTAATGTTTCGTGTTGGTTATCGGGGCGCGTCGAGCCGTCGGCCGCGACGCGCGCGCATATTTGCGCGGTTTTCAACGTTTCCCGGGAATGGCTAGAAAAAGGCTCCGGAGAAATGGACGCGCCTCGGGATCCGACGTTATCCGCCGCGACGTTCGAGGAGATACAATTAGCCTATATTCGCGCGCTTTTGAATCGCCTGCCGGAGGCGATTCAAGCCCGCGTTATGTCGGTTATCGGGCATTACGTCGAGGAAAAGCGCAAGCGCGAGATTGCGGCGGAAAAGGAACGAGAGCAAGAGGAGCTAGAGGAGCAGATCGAGGCGGCGGCGCAAGAGTCGCGGCGACTAATCGAAGAAGAAGAAGAAGCGGCGGAAAAAGCGCGCCGCGCGTATTGGCGAAGCAAGTACAACGAGACCGTAAACAAGCGCCAGGCGGAATTTAAAGCGGCGCGAGAGAATGGGACGGCGCGCCGCTACGTTTCCCGGGTATACGATAACGTCGGCGCCGTCGATTGCAATGTTGAAAATATGTCGGTAATTCAACAGTCCCCCGCCCCCGTTCAACCGCCCGCGCAAGTCGTCGCGCCCCCAAAAAAACCGAGCGCAAACGCCTCCGGCGGTAATGTTGAAAAGACGTCGGAAACGGCGGAATTTGACGCGATGATCGCCCGCTTGTCGGAGCTTAGAGACAGGCGACGGCGCGAGCTAGGTATAGACAACGAAAACAACGACCCGACAAGGATTTAGGAACGCAACCCCGCCCCGGCGCAAGATCGGCGCGGGGTTGTTCATTACGCGCGCGCCCGCGCGAGCGCGCGCGCGATATATATATAAATAAATAAATAAATAATTATTTAGTTCAAAGAACGAGCGCGCGCCCGTAGGCGCGCTTGTGTATGCGCGCGCGATACGCGCGATTATAAAGCCTAATTTGACGATTTGCCGCCCCTATCGAGCGAGGGGCGAGGAAACGGCGCAACGACGCCGCCGGAGGCGCGGGCTTTTTCATATTAGCCCATTGCGGCGCGTTTAAGGCGGTTTTTAGACGTTTTAACGGTCGGCGGGTACGAATAGACCCGGAGGCAATTTGCCCGCGCTTAAAATCAAAATTTGAGGGGTTAGCGACGGCGCCAATTTTAGGCGCGTTTCTCTTTCCAAGATTCAATCCGAAGGCGACGGTCGAGAGCAAACGGCGCCCTTGTGGTTTTTTCGCCGATCTCTTGCGGCTTGTAACCGATTCGCAACGGCGAGGGAGAAAATCGCGACGCGGACGCGATAATCTAACCAGGCGAGAGAGCGAGGGGCGCAGCTAATCGACCGACCCCCCCCGCCCGGTTATCGCAACCCCCGCCCGGGGTTCATTCCCATATTTAGCGTTATTCAGAGCCGAAGGCACTAGATACGGGAGACGAGAAGCCGCGAAAGGTACTTCCGAGACCTTAAAACCCGCCTGGGTCGGCGCGAG
>JAFUBU010000043.1 GCA_017460045.1 Candidatus Saccharimonadota bacterium | reverse complement strand
GGTAAAACTGTTGGTACTTCGTCTCGAGATATTTGCCCGAAAGGCTGGAGATTACCAAAAGTTAGCGCAACCGCCACTACGACCTCTGGCTCGCGAGATTTTACAGGCGACTTCGCAGTGCTCGCTAGCTCGTATAATCCTGACGCTTCCTGGACAAGCAGTACAACCGCTAATCGTTACACCTCAGATGATACGATTAGAAACGGCATGTATTTAACTGCCGCCGCAAATGGCAACAACTACGCCGGCTTCTCGTACTCGGGCCTCTGGAATGGTACGGATTCTAGCGCCAGCAATCGTGGTTCGGGCGGGGTCTACTGGTCCTCCTCGGTCCTCAGTACCAGCTACGGCGACGGCCTGAGCTTCAATTCGTCGAATGTGTACCCGCAGAACAACTACTACAAGTACTACGGGCTCGCCGTACGGTGCGTGGCTAAGTCTTAGGCTAGAGATTAGGCTTTTCGCCCTAGACAAACCCCTGCGACTTTGATATAATAATAACGTTACGCAAATGCTTCTAAATTATTAAATTTAATCAGGAACTGTTTTTATGGCAGAAGCTAAAAAATGTATCGGAAATCTTAAGCTCCGCATCCCTGGCGGTAAAGCGACCGCCGGTCCTCCGGTCGGTTCGACCCTCGGCCAATGGGGTCTTAATATGATGGATTTTATCAATCCCTTTAACGAACAGACCAAGGAGTTTATGGGCAAGAACGTTATCGTCCACATCAAGGTCTACGAAGATCGGACTTTCGACTGGACTTGCCTCGGCCAGCCGGTCGACGATCTGATTCGCGAAAAAACTAAAATCCAAAAGGGCTCCGGCAAGCCGAATCTCGAAAAGGTCGGGAAAATTTCCCGCGCCGACCTCGAAGAAATCGCCAAGGTCAAGATGGACCAGCTCAACGCGGTCGACCTAGACGGCGCCGTAAAAATCGTCGCCGGTACCGCCCGCTCGATGGGCGTCGAAGTCGAAGGCTAACGCCGCCAGACTCCGTCTAAAATCCGCAAGTACCCCTTGCGGATTTTCATACTTGAAAAATCATAGAAAATTTGCTATAATTACCCTAATATCAACCAAGTTGGGAGCGTAAATTTACGCGCTAACACCACAGAAAGGATTATTCTATGGCAACTAAGAAAACTGCCAAAGAGCCGGTCGAACCGACCGACAAAGTCGAGGCTAAGAACCAAGAAATCGAAGCCGTCGAACAAGCCGCGAAAGAAGCGGAAAAGGAAATTAAAAACAGCAAAACCGTCGACATCGAAGGCGAACCGACCGAGGCCCGCAAAACTGAAGTCGAAGATAAAGCCGAGCCTAAAGAAGAGGAACACTTCGCCAAGTCCGGCAAAAAATCCAAAAAACACCTCGAGGAAGTCAAGGCCGAAGAAGAACGCCAAGCTCGCAAAGAAGAAAGAAAAGCCGAAGAAGGCGAGAAAAAGCCGAAAGGCGCCGCTCCGGTTACTCGCCCGAAGCTCGAGCGTCGCGGTAAAAAATACCAAGAAGCCGCTAAGCTAGTCGAGAAGAGTAAAATCTACACTCTAAAAGAGGCTATCGACCTCGCGACTAAGACCTCCCCGGTTAAGTTTGACGCGACCGTCGAGGCCCACGTCCGTCTCGGCGTCGACCCGCGCCAGGCCGACCAGAATATCCGTACGACTATCGTCCTCCCGAATGGTAACGGTAAAACCGTCCGCGTCGCCGTCTTCGCCCCGCTCGACGAATGTAAAAAGGCTAAGGCCGCCGGCGCCGACTCCGCCGAAGACGAGGAGTTCTTGAAAAAACTCGAAAAAGGGACGATTGACTTCGACGTCTTAATCGCTACTCCGGCTTATATGCCGAAGCTCGGCAAGTTCGCTCGTCTCCTTGGCCCGAAAGGTTTGATGCCAAATCCGAAGGCCGGTACCGTTACGACCGACGTCGAGAAGGCCGTCAAAGAAGCTAAAGCCGGTAAGGTCGAATACCGCGTCGACAAACAGTCCATTGTCCACCTCGGGCTCGGCAAGGTTTCCTTCGGCGTTGATAAGCTCCTCGAAAACGCCAACGCGTTCTTCGACTCCCTAAAGGCCCAAAAGCCGGCCTCTGTAAAGGGTACTTACGTCAAATCCGTCTTCCTGACGACTTCTCAAGGCCCTTCCATCGCCGTCGAAAATCTCTACAACTAATAAAAAGCCCGGGGACTAACCTCGGGCTTTTTCATGTATAAAGAGCATATGGTAGATAAACTGCATCGTCCGCGTCGTAATCGCCAATCGAATCTAAATATTCTCGGTGCGGTTGGAAGGCCTCGTCGCAATATTCCAATTTAAGCGTACGCACTATTTCTTCGTCCATACTAAGCATCAGAATTTTCCGAAAATCTTTATCACTATCTTCATCGAGAAGAATCATTCTCACGAAATACGAACTTCTCTCCGTTAGCTCCATAAAACCACCCCCTTCTTAAAGTCCCAAACTCTAGTTTCTACAAGTATTATACCACAAAAATCCCCTCGCCGCAAAGCGAGGGGATTTTCTAACAATTTACCAACCTATACTTAAGCCTAGAAGTGAGGTTAAATCGAATAACCTAACCGAGCCCTAATTAGGAGATAAAATCGCTTAGGTCAGTATTTTCTCGGAACGAAGCGCTATTATTGATAGAGCGAGTTCCGAAAAATGCCGAGATAAGCGATTTTAGCCCTAATTAAGCCAATTCTACGGTTGTGCCGGCCTCGTCTAGGGCCTTCTTCATATTTTCGGCATCAGCCTTCGCGACCTTCTCCTTGACGGTCGCCGGAGCGCCATCAACGATCGCCTTGGCTTCGCCAAGACCAAGACCGGTAGCTTCCTTAACTGCCTTGATGACGGCGATCTTCTGAGCGCCAGCGTCCTTTAAGACGACATCAAACTCAGATTTGCCTTCATCGGCCGCAGCCGCGTCGCCGCCAGCCGCCGGGCCAGCCGCTACTGCTACCGCAGCCGCCGCCGGTTCAATCCCGTACTCATCTTTAAGAGTGTTTTTAAGTTCGTTAACTTCGAGAACGGTAAGTTTTACCAATTCCTCGGCCAACTTTTTAATATCTGTTGCCATAAAATTATCCTTTCTTTAAGATTGGGGAGGAACTCCTCAACCTTTCCTCTGATTATAGTTTCAAAGCTAGGCATCTATCCCAGCTCCGAGATGATCGGAGCTACGTACGTGTCGCAACTCCAAATAATTGCAAATTTAACTAAGCCGTAGCTTTTGCTTCGAGACCGGAGACAATTCCGGAAAGCCCGCCGGATAGACCCGAAATCGAGTCCGTAACCGGGGAAAGAAGCTGCGCCACAACTTGAGCGATAAGCTCGTTCTTGGACGGAAGAGCCGCGAGCGCCTTGACCTCGTCGGTCGCGAGAGTCTCCCCGGCGTCGTTAAACGCCCCGGAAATCTCTAGCGCTTCGTGGGTCTTCGCGAATTCGTTAAGAATTTTCGCCGGCATAACCTCGTCGCTGTCCGAAACCGCGTAGAGCAGTTGGCCGGTCAGTCCGGAGGTATCCGTATCTTTGTAGACGGCAATCTCGCCCATCGCGACGCGTACCAAGCGGTTTTTGACCACCTTGATTTTTACGCCGTTTTCGCGCGCGGCCTTGCGTAGCTCTTGGAGCTCCGCAACGGTCAGCCCTTGATACTTAGCGAAGACTGTCATCTTCGAGCTTTCGAGTAGCTCAGTCAAATCTGCAACTAAAGTCTGTTTCTTATCTTTAGAAATAGCCATTTTGTACCTTTAATTGCGTTAATAAAAACGGTTGGTAAATTGTTAAACTCCGTTACCAACCCTAAATAAGAGAATAGCCTCGGCGACATTATTAAGAATTTCTCCCGTCGCTGTCTTTGGTAACTAGCTATATTATAACAAATCTGCTATAATAATTCAAGAGGATTTATGATACAGATTATAGCAGGAGGGAAAGCCCATAAAGGTTGGTTAGCAGACGGCATCGCCGAATACGAAAAGCGCCTTTCCAAGAAATACCAGCTCAAATGGACTTTCGTCCCCGAAGAAAAACTCAATTCGACGCTTCTAAAGTGGCCCTTCTCGACCGCCAACTATATTATTTTGCTCGACGAACATGGCGAAAACGCCTCTTCGATCGAATTTTCCGACAAACTCGAGCGCGTCTGGAACTCGGGGCTCAACGTTTGCTTCATTATCGGCGGGCCTTACGGCTTCCCGCCCAAAGTTTTGACCAAGGCTAATTACGTCTGGAGTCTCGGCCGCGAAGTCTTACCCCATGAACTCGCGCGCCTAATCGTCGCCGAACAAATCTATCGCGCCCAAGAAATCCAGAAGAAGTCCGGATACCACCACGGTAGGAGCTGAAGTCGCCAGAAAACTTGTTTTCTGGTGCACGAGGCGACCGCCCCTTGGGACGCGGAAGGCGCGAAGCGCCTACCGCCCCTTGGGACGCGGAAAGGTCGAAGACCTTACGCCCCGTGGAAAGCTCGCGTAGCGAGATTATCATGTTTAACCATAAGAAAAATCACATTTTTTACAACAAAATCTGTGGAAAACATTTTTTTGCAAAAAATTAGGTTTAGCTATTGACACAGGTTGCGACCTGGTGTATCATAAAGATAATATTATATAAACAGACAGGATGCGAGGATGTCTGAATTACCAGAAAAACAAATCAAGAGACTAAGAAGCTTAATTCAAGAAGCCGAAACTAATTTGGCCGCCGCGCGCGAGCTACTAATTTCCGTTTTGGGCGACGGCGGGACGATTACCGCCCCTCGCGATACCGTAGTATCTTCCCCGGAGGGTAAGATTATCGAGGGCGTCTTTGACGGCGAAATTATGATTGACCAAGAGGGCAAGAACCATCCCGTCCCCGCGAACTACGCTAGTAAGTCCAAGCTCGTCGAAGGCGATATTATGAAGTTGACTATTACTAAAGAGGGCCGTCTCCTCTACAAACAAATCGGCCCGGTCGAGCGCAAGACCGTAATCGGTACTTTGACCCACCATGACGACAAATACTTCGTCGAAGTAGGCGGCAAGGAATATCGCGTTTTGTACGCTTCGGTGACTTATTTCCGCCTTAAGGAAGGGGCGCAAGTCTCGGTTATTATTCCTGCGAACAATAAGGACGCGACCTGGGCCGCCGTCGAAGCCGCTCTCTGAGTCTAGAATTCACTATCTCGGTGTTTTTCCTCGAAAGGCCATCTTAAGATGCGCCTTTCTCGGAGAAAACACCAATCTAGCAAATTCTAGTCCTCAGAGAGTCATCGCTTGTTCGTGTTCCGAGAAAATACCGACCTAGACGATTTTAACTCCTAAAGGTATGTGTTATAATTATATATAATGAAAGCTTTATATCGTAAGTACCGCCCGACGAAGCTAAGCGACGTCGTCGGGCAGGAGCAGGTAACTAAAAATCTCGAGTCGAGTTTGAAACGCGGCCGCCTGTCCCATGCTTATCTTTTTATCGGTCCGCGCGGCTGCGGCAAGACGAGCGTCGCGCGGATTTTTGCCCACGAAATTAACGGCTTCAACTACGAGCTTGAGGATTTCTACCCCGATATTCTCGAAATTGACGCCGCGAGCAATACCGGCGTCGATAATATCCGCGAGCTTCGCGAGCGCGCGGCGATTGCTCCGGCGGAGGGGAAATACAAAGTCTATATTATCGACGAAGTCCATATGCTTTCTAAATCCGCTTTTAACGCCCTCTTAAAAACCCTCGAGGAACCCCCGGCCCACGTTGTCTTCATTATGGCTACGACCGACGTCTACAAAGTCCCGCCGACGATTATCTCTCGTTCCGAGGTCTACGAATTTAGACTCTCCTCGCCGGAAGTGATGCAAGCCTACCTTAAAAAAATCGCCGAAAAAGAGGGAATTAAAATTACCGACGACGCGCTCGCGCTTTTGACCCGTCGCGGCGGCGGCTCTTTCCGCGACAGCCTCTCCCTACTCGACCAAGTCTCGACTATCGCCGACGGCGAAATCTCCGCCGAGCTTATCTCTTCTAGTCTCGGCCTCCCCTCGAGCGACAAAATTGACCGTCTCCTTGACGCCTACCGCGCGGGTAGCCTCGCCGATATTTCCGAAAGTCTAAAAGCCCTCCTGAGTTCCGGCGTCCGCGCCGAAATTATCGCCGAAGACATCTTGGATACCATCCTCGCTTCCCCCTCTCCCGACCTTCTCCCTCTCCTGAAACCCTTATCTAGCGTCGCCAACCCCTTCCCCGAAGCAAAACTGCTGTTAGCTTTTACGGAAGATTCACCAGTCAACTCTACCGAGAGTTTTCAACCAAAGGGTTCTACGAACAATAAAGAGATTTCTCCCCGAGAAATTACAACATCCGCGGGCCTGAGTCCCGAACTGGAGCAAAGCGGAATTTGGGCGAAGGCCCGCCCGGATGTTGTAATTTCCAAGGGCGAGACAATCTCCCGTTCGGAGAACCCTTTGGTCGAAAACTCCGTCCCGGAGTTAAGCTGGAGTGCCTTCTATTCCGCAGTCCAACAGCAATCTCCTTCCCTCGCAGATATTCTAAACAAAACTACCCAAAAAATCGCCAATAATACTATAACTTTAATCCCCGAAAAGAAAATCTACAAAACGATTTTGACGTCGAAAAATAATGCTGAAATTCTCAAAAAATGCCTCCCCGAAAATTACGAACTCCAAGTCCTCGACCCCGATGATACTGTAATTTCTACAAACGACCCCCAAATTTCTAAATTATCTGCTATAATGGGAGGGAAAGTAATGGAGGTCAATGACGAAAATGGAGGAAACAACCCGTTCTAGCTCCGGCGGTCGTATCCCGCCTCAAGACGTCGAGGCCGAAAAATCTCTGCTCGGCGCGATCCTAATTTCTGATGAATCTTTTTCGGAAATCCTCGAGCGAGTCAAGGCGCCCGACTTCTACGAAGACCGCCACCAAAAAATCTTCGCCGCGATGACCGCTCTTTATAATAACCATCGTCCGATCGATCTCCAGACTATGAACTCCGAGCTAAAGAGCGAAAAAGTCTTAAAGGCGGTCGGCGGCGCTAGCTATCTTGCCGAGTTGACCAACTTCGTCCCTTCCGCGGCCCACGCCGAGACTTACGCCGACTTAATCGCCGAGGCCGCGACTCGCCGACGTTTGATTAAAGCCGGCGGCGACATTGTCGAAGAGGCCTACGATAGCCAAGGCCAAATCGGCGACATCGTCGGCAAAGCCGAAAAGACTCTCTTCGAAGTTTCCGACCGTACCGTTAAAAATACCTGCCAGCCGATTTCGTCTATTTTAATCGAGACTTTCGACCGTATCGAAGAGCTTCATCGCAACAAGGGCGCGCTTCGCGGTCTTAAGACCGGCTTTATCGACCTCGACAAGAAGCTCGCCGGCTTCCAAAAGGGAACGCTCGTTATCGTCGGCGCTCGCCCGGCGATGGGCAAGACGACTTTTGCGCAAAACCTCGTCTATAATATGTCGACCATCAACAAAAAGCATATTCTCTTCTTTACCATGGAAATGGCCGCGACCGAGATCGTCGAGCGGATGGTCGCCGCCGTCGCCAACGTCGACGCTTGGAAAATTCGCCAGGGGACTCTTTCCGATGAGGATTTCTCTAAAATCTCCGACGCCCTCGGCGAAATTGACGACGCCCCGATTTTATTTGACGATACAAGCAATATGAATATCCTCGAGCTCCGCAACAAGGCTCGCCGCGCGGCCCATGATTACGACCTCGGCGCGATCGTAATCGACTACCTCCAGCTTCTCGACGGTACCGATCGCTACGCCGGAAACCGCGTCCAAGAAGTTACCGAGATTTCCCGCGGCCTAAAAACTATCGCTCGCGAGCTTGAAATCCCCGTTATCGCCCTTGCCCAGCTTTCGCGAAACCTCGCCGGTCGTCCCGACCCGCGTCCGATTCTTTCTGACCTTCGCGAGTCCGGCTCGATTGAGCAGGATGCCGACGTCGTTATGTTTATCCACCGTCCCGACTATTACCATCAAAACGAGGACGACTACGAGCCGACTAATATTACCGAGCTTCTAATCGAGAAACACCGCCAGGGTCCGACCGGTCGTATCGATTTCTACTTCGACAGCGAGCATAACCGTTTCTTGTCGCTTGATAAAACTCGTGACTAAATGTATAATAAAATAGTATGAAGAAAATCGTTATTTCGAAACTTTTCCTCTATAAACATCGTTTTGTTATCGGCTACTCTCTCCTCGCGCTGGCCTTCTTCGCCCTCCTCTTCATTATGCCGATTATTAGTCCCGACGGCCTCTCCGATGCCGAAATGACCTCCGCCGTTACCTCGAACGACCTCTCTGTCGAAAGTATTACCCATGGTAATTTTATCGATCTCCCTTACC
Organism: Candidatus Saccharimonadota bacterium; assembly: GCA_017460045.1. Taxonomy (GTDB): domain Bacteria; phylum Patescibacteriota; class Saccharimonadia; order Saccharimonadales; family Saccharimonadaceae; genus Nanosyncoccus. The sequence continues at coordinate 36,166 of JAFUBU010000043.1, read as the reverse complement.
ATTTCCTCCAAAAACTCAGTATCGGCTTCTTCGGCCTAAATTCTTACGCTATTAAACTCCCGAGTATTATCTTCGGCATTATCCTTGGCTTCCTCCTAATTCTCCTCTTAAACCGTTGGTTCAAAAACAACGTCGCGATTATCGCGAGCGTGATGACCGTCCTCTCCCCGCCCTTTCTCTATCTTGCCGGCTCGGGGACGCCGAGTATTATGCTCGTCTTTTGGCCGACCCTCTTACTCTGGCTCGGCTCGAAAATCCAGGGCGAGAAAAAGCCGCGCGTCTCTTTCTGCTTTCTCTTCGCCTTCTTCCTCCTCTTCGCCGTTTTTACGCCCCATCTTATCTATCTCGCCGCCTTTATCTTTATCTTTGTCTTGACCCAGCCCCATCTCCGCTTCGTCGTCAAAAGTCTTCCTCGAAAACCCTTTATTGCCATCGCCGCTCTGAGCGTTCTCTCGGTCGCTTTTCTCGTTTTGAGCTTTCTCCGTTTCCCCGATACCGCTAAAACTCTTCTCTGGACCGATAGTTTCGGCAATTTCTTCGAACACATTAAGACCGCCTTTTTGCCGTTCTTCTCTTGGTCCGGTAGCGCCGAGTCGACGATGCTCTCGCCAATGATTGGTATCGCGACGCTTTCCGTCGCCATTATCGGCGTAATTAGTACAGCCAAGGGCTTCTTCGCTTCGCGCAACTCTATCGCGACGATGCTTACTCTCTTTACGATTTTTATCTCCGGCCTCTCTCCCAATTCGGCTGTTTTGATTATTCTCCCGCTCGCGATTTTGACTTCCCATGGTGTCCGCTATATTCTCGAAAAATGGTATGGCCTCTTCCCGGAAAACCCTTACGCCCGCGTCGTCGGTTTTGTCCCTATCGCGACGTTTATCGGTATTATTCTAGTTAGTAGCCTCGAATACTACGTTTTTGGCTACCGCTACAATCTCGTCGTCGCGACCGAGTTCCAAGACGACCTCGGCCTCGTTTACCAAAATCTCGAAGAGGGAACTACTCTTCTAATTCCGAAAGATACCCTAAATTACAATTTCTATAAAATTCTCGAGGATAAAACCGAATTCAAGGTCGTTAGTTCTCTCGAAGGCGTCGAAGGAACTGTCGCGACCCTCGGTCGGCTCGACGCCGCTACTAAAAATCGTACGCTTTACCGTATTATTACCTCGCCAAAATCGCTAAATTCCGACCGTATCTATATTTATAAATAGCTCGCTTTGTGCTATAATATCCATATACTAAATAGGAGTGTGTTATGGGTCAAACTATGGACCAAATGAAAATGCTAAACCAACTACGGAAGGCTCAAAAAGATTTGAAAAATGAAATCGTCGAAGTTGAGGCTGGCGACGGCGCCGTCGTCGTCCAAATCAACGGAGAACTAAAGGTTAAAAAGGTTACCCTCGATCCTGAAAAAATCGATTTCGACGATATTCGCGAGCTTGAGCGCTGGATCGAAAACTGTTTCCGTGACGGCTACGCCAAGGCCCAGGAAATCGCGACCGATAAAATGAAGCCCTTAATGTCCCAACTTGGTAATTTCGGAATGTAATGTTACCAAAAGCTTTACAACAAGCTATCGACGCGCTCGGGCTACTCCCGGGCGTCGGCCCGCGAACCGCCGAGCGCTACGCCTACTACCTTTTTCGAAGCGATGAGAAGCTCTGCGAAACGATTTCTGACGCCCTCAAAAATCTCCATCGCGGCGTCAAATCTTGCCCCAAGACCTTCGCGCTAATCGACGCTTCCGAAGAGATCTCGCCGTTTTACAGCGATCCGACTCGTGACAAGACGACCGTCCTCGTCGTCGAGGCCCCGCTCGATATCTACGCGATTGAACAAACTAAGAGTTTCTCCGGGACTTACCATATTCTCGGCGGCGCCGTCTCGCCGATTGACGGTATTACCCCAGACGAACTTCATATTAAAGAGCTCGTCGCCCGCGTTGCTGAGGACGGAGTTAAAGAGATTATTATCGCGACTAATCCTAGCGTCGAGGGCGAATCGACCGCTCTCCTGCTTCAGAAAATCCTCGGCGAAAAATACCCCAGTTTGAAGATTACCCGTCTCGCTCGCGGCCTCCCGCTCGGCGTCGACCTTTCTTACGCCGACCAGATTACCCTCTCCGCCGCTCTTGCCGGCCGGACCGAATTATAGTATAATTAGCGTATGGAAATACTTACGCTTATTTTGGGAGTAGTCAATGTCCTTTTGCTGCTTCTTTTGTTTCTTAAATCTTCTAAAAGTTCCGATCGCGAGCTCGTTAAATCTTTAGACAAAATCGACGAGCGTCTTATTCGCGTCGAGGCCGCGACCGACAAGCTCGCTCCGCGTATCGAAGGCGAGTTTCGCGAAAACCGCAAGGAAATCGCCGGCAATCTCGCCGTTATCCAAAAGACCGTCGACTCGCGCGTCAAAGCGCTCCAGGACGAAAATAGTAAAAAGCTCGACGAGATGCGCGAAACCGTCGACGAAAAATTAAAGGCCTCGGTCGAGAAACGTTTCAACGAAAGCTTTAAGTCTATCTCGACCCAACTAACCGAAGTCTACCAAGGCCTCGGCGAAATGAAAAACCTCGCGACCGGCGTCGGCGACTTGAAAAAAGTCATGGAAGGCGTCAAGACTCGCGGTATCTACGGCGAGGTCCAGCTCGGCAATATTATCTCCGATATTCTTTCGAAAGGCCAATATGAAGAAAATATTATTACTAAGCGCGGTACGACCGACCGCGTCGAATTCGCCGTTAAGCTCCCCGGTAAAGACGAAGAGATCGTCTACCTTCCGATCGACTCTAAGTTCCCGGTCGAGAATTATAGCCGCCTCATCGCCGCCTACGACGCTGGCGATAAACTCGAAATTGAAAGATATCGCAAGGCTCTTGCGACCGACGTCAAGGAGCAAGCGAAAAAGATTAGTACTAAATATGTTGATCCGCCCGCGACGACCGCCTTTGCGATGATGTTCGTCCCGACCGAGTCGCTTTACGCCGAAATTCTCCGTATCCCCGGCCTCTCCGACGAAATCCGCCAAAAATATCATATTACCCTCGCTAGCCCGTCGACTCTCCCGGTCGTCCTCTCGGGACTTTTGATGGGCTTTCGGACCGTCGCGATTGAGAAGCGTTCCTCCGAAGTTTGGCAAGTCCTCGGCGCCGTCAAAACCCAGTTTAGCAAGTTCGGCGACCTCCTCGACGCGACTAAAAAGAAGTTGCTTGAGTCCGCCAACAAAATCGATTCCGCCGCGACGACCTCTCGCCAGATTGAACGAAAGCTAAAAAACGTCGAATCCCTCCCCGAGCCCGACAGCGTTGCCCTAATCGGCGAAGTCGGCGCTTAGCCCCTTATACTCCAAGCCTCGAGCTCAAAAAGTTCCTCCGTCCATCTTGACGAATCAAGCTTCCATAAGGTATAATCTAAATATGTCAATCACTATCCAAGAATACAATGGGGCCCCACTTTCAGAGCTTGAAATGATTAAACGGGGAAAATATTACATTTCTGACGACGGCAAGTTTTTTGTCGAAATGGCTAAAAGGCCGCAAAAAAAGAGCCCCGAAGAACGCCTAAAAATCTTAAAATCTTTGAAGGGGATACTGCCATCTGATGCTTCGCTAGAAGAGGCAAAATGGCAAAAACTATCAAGAATATAATATTATGTACGACTCCTTTACCGAATTTCTTAAAGATAAAAAACGTCTCTGTATTATCCAGGCCGAAAATCCGGACGGCGATTCTTTAGGCTCCGCTCTCGCCCTCGACTACCTCCTAAAAGATTACGAAATCTCGCTCTACTGCCCGGTCGACCTTCCGAAGTATCTCCACTATCTCGACGATTGGTCGCGCGTCGAAAAAGACTTCGACTACCTGGCCGACGGCTATATTATCGTCGATACTGCGGCCGAAATTCTCCTTTCTAAGCTTCTCGAGGATCCCGCGATTAAAAACGCCTTGATCGAAAAGCCCGTCTTCGTCCTCGACCACCACGAAACCGAAGACGACCTCGAGTTTGGCCACCAAGGTTTAATCCAAACCCTCCCGTCTTGTACTGACCTTATCTTCCGTATCTCCAGAGAACAGGGCCTAATGCCGAGGCCCGAAGACCTAAAAGAAGACGAAAAACCGCGCTTTAAAATTATCGCGGAATATCTTATCGCCGGTATCCTCTCCGATACTCTTGGCCTGACTTCCGCCTCGACGACCTCTGACCTTTACCGCGAAGTCGCCGATCTCCTCGACTATGGCGTCGATATCGCTGAATTTGAAGAACATCGTCGCGATTTTATGAAAAAATCTCCGCGTATCTTGAGCTACAAAGCCGACCTGATAAAGAAAGTCGAATATTTCCTTGACGGCCGGCTCGCTACCGTCCATATCCCTTGGGAAGAAATCCACGCTTACTCCGACGAGTACAACCCGAACGTCCTTATTCTCGAAGAGTTGCGACTCGTCGAAGGCGTCGAAGTTTCTGCCTGTTTTAAGACCTACCCAGATGGAAAAATTACCGGGAAAATTCGGACCTCAAAGCCTATTGCCGACCAAATCGCGGCCTTCTTCGGCGGCGGTGGCCATCCTTACGCCGCCGGCTTCCGTACCTACGATCTCTCTTACGACGACGCTATCCACGAAACTATCCTCGCCATAGACAAAATCGAAAAGGAGCAAAATGAAACTCTATAACCAACTTTCCAAAAAGGTCGAGGACTTCCGCCCCGGCGACCCTGAAAACGTCAAAATCTATACCTGCGGACCGACCGTCTATTCTTACGCCCATATTGGCAACTTCTCTTCCTACATCTACTGGGACCTCCTCGTCCGTACTTTAGCCCTGAACGGGATGACGGTAAACCGCGTCTTAAACATTACCGACGTTGGCCACCTCTCCTCCGACGCCGACGACGGCGAGGACAAGCTTGAAAAAGGCGCGAAGCGAGAAGGCAAGACCGTCTACGAAATCGCCGATTTCTATACCGCCGCTTTTCTCGACGACTACGAGAAATTAAAACTCAAAGAGCCAGACCAGCTCGCCCGCGCGACCCACTTTATCGTCCAAGATATGAACCTCGTCGACAGGCTTAGGGAAAAGGGTTATACCTACGAAATTGAAGATGGCGTTTATTTCGACACCTCGAAGTTCTCGGCCTATGCCGACTTCGCTCGCCTTGACCTTAAAAATCTCAGGGAGGGCGCCCGCGTCGCCAAAAATAGCCAGAAGAAAAACCCGACCGATTTCGCCGTCTGGAAATTCATCAAAGCCGGCGAAGACCACGCCATGCGCTGGGACTATCTCGGTCGCCCCGGCTATCCCGGCTGGCATCTCGAGTGTGCAACTATCGTTCATACGCTACTCGGCGGGACGATCGATATTCATACCGGCGGTATCGACCACATCCCGGTCCACCATACCAACGAAATCGCCGAGTACGAAGCCGCCTACGGCGAAAAGATGTCTCGTTTTTGGCTCCACTCAAACCACGTTACTATCGAAAACCAAAAAGTCAGCAAATCTCTCGGCAATACTTATACCCTAAAGGACCTGGAGGAAAAAGGTTACGCGCCGCTCGACTTCAAACTCTGGACTCTCCAAGGCCACTACCAGGGTACGCGCAACTTCAATTTCGAAGATCTTACCGCCGCTAAAAACCGTCGTCTCGCCTGGAAAAATCGTATCGCCGAAACTTTCCAACGAGATATTAAATCGACCTTCGACCAGAGTAAATTCCTCGAGCTACTCTCCGATAACCTCGCCTCCCCCGAGGCCTGCGCCTATATCGACGCTACGGACCTCGACTACGACGACTGGGACTACGTCAATCGCGCCTTCGGCATCTTCGGCGAAGACCAAATCGAGGAGGTCGTTGATTTAACGGCGGAAGAAAAGGGAATTATCGCTCGCCGCGAAGAGGCTCGCCGTAAAAAAGATTACGAAACCTCGGATCGCCTTCGCGCCGAGCTCGAACAAAACGGTATTACCGTTAAAGACACGAGTTTCGGTCCGCTTTGGCAATATGTGGTATAATAGAAACATAAGAGGAAATTACCATGTTGAAAACCGTTGAAGTAGATACCAAAACTTTTGTGCGCTTTTGGCTCGTTGTCATGGGCCTCGGCGTCGCCGCCGTCTTGATTTGTTTCGCCTCGACCGGGCTTTTGATCGTCGGTCTCGCGATTTTCCTCGCGCTCGCCGTCCGTCCGCTCGTCCATAAAGTCGAAAAAGTCCTAGGCAAAGACCGCCATGCACTCGCCTCCGGCTTGACTGTCGGCGGAGTCGTCCTAATCGTCGGAACTGCCCTTGCTATCGTCGGCCCGACCGTCGTTACTGAGACAACTAATTTCCTGAGAGACGCCCCTGAGATGCTCCAGAGCAACAATGCCAACTGGGATAAAGTCAACGAAATCGGCCGTTTCTTCGGTATCGACGACGCCCATGCCGAGATCGTCTCCGGGCTCCGCGATTTCTCTAGCCAAGTCCTCGCTACCTTTAAGGCCAACTTTATTTCCTCCGTCGGTGCCGTCGGCTCGTTCCTCGCCGGTCTTATCTTGACTATTGTTATTGCAATCCTCTGGCTTATCCAAGGCCCGGAGTTGATGGACGCGCTCTGGCAAAAAATCAGCAATAAAAACAGTAACGTCGGCAAAGTCGCTCGTCGCGTCGTCTCAAATATGGCCGGAGTCGTTTCGAAATACGTTGGCGGCCAAGTCCTCGTCGCTCTCCTCGACGGTACCGTCGCCGGAGTTATCGTCTTTGTCCTCTCGTTGATCTTCGGCTTTTCGAGCGGGCTCGCCTTCCCGATGGCGCTTATCGCCGCGATTTTCTACCTTATCCCGATGTTCGGCCCGCTTATTACCACCGTCGTCGTCTCGCTCATTATCTTTATTTCCGCCCCCTTCGCCGGCCTCGCCTTCCTCGTCGTCTACGCGGTTTACGAGCAAATCGAAAACAACGTTATCGCCCCCAAAATTCAAGGCAACGCCCTCGACCTCCCCTCGGTTATTATTCTTATCGCCGTTACTATTGGTATTTATACTTTTGGCCTTCTCGGCGCGATTATCTCAATTCCGATCGCCGGTATGATTAAAGTCCTCATCGAAGAGTACCCTAATCTCCGCGCCCTCCGCGAAAAAGAATCGTAAGACCCGCCGTTAAAAATCCCCCTTCACCGCTTTGAAAGGGGGATTTTTATCTAAATCCTAGGCGCGCTTTTTCAGGAAAATTGCCGCACCAGCGAGCGTCGCCATCGAAAGGACGGTCGCGCCGCTCGTCGCCATCGCGCCGTCGGCTACGCTAGTATTCGGAGCTTTGACTTTCTTCGTAGTAGTGGTCTTCTTCTTAGTCGCTGTTCCCGTCGAGCTCGCCTTCGCGATTATCTCCTCCATTCCTTTGCTCATTTCTTCCATCGCCTTGGCCTTATCGCCAGATGTGGAGCTAGGAGTAGTTGGAGTAGTTGGAGTTTCCGTGGAAGTTTCGGCTGGAGTCTCCGCCGGAGTTTCAGTCGGCTCTTCGTCGCCATCCTCTCCCGGCTCTTCAGTCGTCGGCAAAGTATCTTTGTAGACTATGGCGAATATCGAAAACTCGTCAGTCTCAAAAGTAACCTTGTTCGTCGCTAGGTCAAACTCGGCTGCAACCTCCTTAGGGGTTCCATCATGAATTGTTACGAGATAAAAGTCCCTCGTACCACCTTCTGTAAGTGCTGGCAAGTCGGTTGGAATATTCGCCGTAAATGCCAAAGGCTCAACAGTCTTGGTCAAAAATCCAAGTTGTGTACCATCAACTTCCAATGTCACATCTACACCAAATACATCAGCAATCTCGCTTCCAGAAATTACAGATGTAAGCGAAGTAACGATTTGTTCGGTATCTTCAAAGAAGTGACTCTCTAAATCTCCCGCATAGTCGTCGCCCATCATCCATAGCTCAACATTACCTTCGACACCCATAGCCTCCGCCAAACTATCATAATCCGTACCGTTAACATATAATGACCAAGTATCAAATGTTACATCCGTGGTACTAGTATTTACTAAATAGTCTACGGCCGAATCGAGAAGCAGCTGCTTCGCTTCATCTTCGTCGAACGAAACATCTTCACTACTCGTTGCTTCCGTTGAAACAATCGCCGACCAATCGATTGCATGCGCTACCGGAGCAGCAAAAAACACCGAAGCTCCGAGCCCTGCGGCTACTGCTCCGGCGGTTAAAAAGGATTTCATATTTTTCATAAAACCTTCCTTAAATTATATTACTCGCATTATATCACTATATACTATAAATATCAAGCAAAAATCCCCCAAAAGGGGATTTTTGTCAAACCGCTTACGGTAAACTTAGCCGAAATTATCTCTTCTTGGTCTTTTCCATCTTGGTTTCGACTTTCTTCATCGTATGCTCGGCAAAGGCTTTCCCGCCAATCCCGAAGGCAATTGCAAAGGCGACCCCAAATGCTCCGAGTACGATAATAAAGGCCGAATTGACCATCGTCGGCGCTACGCCCATCTGGTAAAGCGTAATAAAGACCCCGACCGCGATAACCGCGACTTTAGCCAAGACCGCCGTACCCTGCGTAACTGTCAGCTTCTTCATGAGATACTTCTCGATGAAATTACCAGCAATTACCGCTACGCCGAGAATAATCAACGCCGAAATCGCGTACGGCATATAGGAAATGACCGAGTGGCCAATGTTCGTCAAAACTTCGAGTTGCAAGGTATTTAGCGCCTCGACAACAAAGAAGATAATTACAATCGCCCGGACGACGTTCGCTACTAGCTTCGAAAGCGAAAACTTCTCGTTGACCTTCGTACCGCTAGTCGTAAAGATATTTTGAGTCAACTTATCAAGCCCGACTGACTTCAAAATCTGGTCTAGTAACATGAAGACAAGCTTCGCGATAAACCGCCCAATAAAGATAATCGCGACCGCGACCGCAATCCGCGGCAAGAACACAATCATCTGGTCGAGCATATTAATCGCCGGCTTCGAAATCGCCTCGATTTTTAGCGCGTTCAAAGATGCAATCACTACCGGGACGAGAATCAATACGTAGATAATCGTCGCTAATACGACCGAGATTTCGACGTCTTCCGCCTCGGCGTAACCGATTTTCTTTAGCCAAGAATCGATCCCAAGCTTCTTAAAAATCGGAATCAAAAGCCCCTTGACGAGCTTCGCTACGAAGAGCCCAATAATAAGGATAATGAGCGCCGCTACGATATTCGGAAGATAGGTCATGAAAACGTTCATCATATTAACGATCGGCTCGGCGATATTATTCAGTCCGAGTTTCTCAAAAATCCCCGGCAAGAAGAGCAAAAAGACTACCAAATAGACTAACTGCCCGACAAAACCCACCGACTTTTTGCGATTGTCTTCGTCGACTCCGGCTTTCTTCATCGCTCGTTCGAGCCCGACGGCATTTAGTAGTTTTAAGGTTATTTTCTTGGCAAGCCAGGCTACCAAGAAGGCGATAATCATCACAATCAAAGCTACCACGACGTCTGGAAGCCCTCTTGTAATGTTATCCCAAAATTTACTTAGGTTGTCCATTATACTCCTTACATTAATATTACTCTCATTTTACCGCCCCCGCCCCAAAATTTCAATGGTTAAATTTACAACCTTGCAAAATTCTCGCGGAAATTGCTTGACTTTTTAATTACCAGGCTCTATAATTAGTCCAGTTATTCAGTGAAGGTCATTAAAAATATATTACCCAAGATTAGTCAGTAATCTTGCATTCTGAATATCTTATTCGGGGCATTAGCTCAGTTGATTAGAGCGCTTCAATGGCATTGAAGAGGTCATGAGTTTGAGTCTCATATGCTCCACCAAATTGCCGAGTTAGCTCAGTGGTAGAGCACGCCCATGGTAAGGGCGGGGTCATGAGTTCAAGTCTCATACTCGGCTCCATTTTTTATTTAATGATTTTCTTGGAGGAGTATGAAAACAATTTTAACCGGACTTCGCGTCAATAGCGAGCCAACGCTTGGGAACTATCTCGGAGCGGTGCTCCCGATGGTGCGACTCGCGAACGCTTACAAAGCCGACCATAATATCAATATTTTCGTACCCGACCTTCATTCGATTATCTCGAAGGTCGACGGAAACTTAAAGAAAAATATTTTCCGTAGCATCAAGATTTACTTCGCGGCCGGTCTCGAGCCAAACGAAAATGTCCATCTTTATCGCCAATCTTACGTCCCGGCTCATTCGGAGCTCTGTTGGATTTTAGAGTGTAACGCCTCGATGGGCGAGCTCTCTCGGATGACCCAATACAAAGAAAAATCCGAGGGCAAAGCGTCGGTTAACGCGGGGATATTTAACTACCCGGTTTTGATGGCGGCGGATATCTTACTCTATGGCGCCGAATACGTCCCCGTTGGGGAAGACCAGTTCCAACATCTCGAGTTGACCCGCAATCTCGCGATGCGATTCAATAATAAATACGGTCGCGAGATTTTTATCCCGCCGGTTAAGACCGAGGACCAGTTGAAATTTATGGGCGTCGAAAACGGGATTCGAATTCGAAGTCTGACCGACCCCGAGCGCAAGATGAGCAAGTCTTCCCGCGCGGAAAATTCGAAAATTATGATGCTCGACGACCCCGAGGTCGCGGCCAAAAAAATCATGTCGGCAACGACCGACTCGGTCGGGAAAATCCAGTACGATATGTTTAACCAGCCGGGGATTTCGAACTTACTCCAAATCGAGGCGCTCGTAAATAACATCCCGCTCCAAGACGTTGTTTCGACTTGGGCCGGCGAGACTCGCTACGGCGATTTGAAACAAAAGGTTGCTAGCTCGGTTAAAAGTATGCTCGAAATTTTCCAAGCTCGTATGAAAGAAATCCCCGATGAAACCGTCCTCGAGTATCTCGAAGCTGGCGAGGAATACGCCAATTTCGTCTCGAAAGCCAAGCTCCTTGAAGTCCAAAACGCCGTAGGATTAAGATAATGTATCGCCCTGGAAAGAAATTTTCAAAACCCGAACTCTCGCGCGTCATCAATGGCGATATCGAGCTAAAGTCTATCGAGCGCAAAAAACGCAAGCGTGCCGACTTGATTTTGGTCGAGCAACATCCCGAGTTTAACCGCTCTACGCTCCAAAATTTCATCAAGTCCGGCTACGTTTCTCTCGATGGAGCGATCGTAAAAAAGCCCAACGCCGAAATCGAAGAGCTCGCGGACGGTACTTGGCCGACTCTCGACCTTAAAGTTCCCGCGCGCCAAACCCCTCCCGATCTCGAACCAATTTACGAAGACGATAACGTTCTTGTCCTAGATAAACCCGCCGGTCTCCTCAGCATGGCTAAAGGCGAGTTTACGACCGAGCCGACGCTCGAGGACTATGGGCTTCTCGTCCATCGCCTCGACCGCGATACCTCCGGTGTCGTCATTCTCGCCAAAAACCAAGCGACCCAAAGCTACCTCAGAAAACAATTCCAAGATCGCAAGACCCACAAAACCTATTACGCTATCGTCGAAGGTCGCCCCAAGCTCGAAGAGGCTAAAATCGATTTGCCTATCGAGCGTAGCTTAAAATCTCCAACGACCTTTATCGTCAGCCCCTCCGGTAAGCCTTCCGTTACTTTCTACAAAATCGTAAAATCCACAGACAAATATTCCTTACTTGAGCTAAAACCCATTACCGGCCGGACGCACCAGCTCCGCGTCCACTTAAAATATCTCGGACATCCTATCCTTGGCGACAAAGTCTACGGCGACGCCAAAGCCGACCGTCTCTTTCTGCACGCCGCCTCGCTCGAGATTACTATACCCGGGGAGGCTGGCGGCGAGCGCAAGATTTTCAAAGCCCCGCTCCCAGACGAGTTCAAACAAGCCCTCGAGGAGTCTTAAATGTTTTTCGACGACCTTGAAAACCTCCCCGCTATCGCCGAAAAAGTCGGCTTCTCGATTTTTATTATTCCCAAAAACGCTATCGACGCTCTTCAAACGACCGGCAAAAAACGAATTAAGACCGCCGCCGCGCCGTTTGCTTTTCCGAATACAACTTACTATCTCGAGCCGGACGAAAAACATAAGGTTAAGGTCGACCAAATCCGCGACCTCGAGGCCGAAATGACAAATAAGCAACTAACGTCGCGCTTTTTCGTCATCAAACACGCCGAGCTCTTAAACGACAGCGCCGAAAATGCTGCCCTAAAGCTCCTCGAGGAGCCAAAGGAACATTGTCATCTTGTATTTTTGGCGACGAATATCAGCGCTTTTCTACCGACCGTTCTTTCGCGCGCCTCGATTTATGTCTATCGAACTAAAAATCCTCTCGAAACTCCGCCCGCCGTCGACCAAAAGGTCTTAGACGAGGCTAAGCTCCTCCTCGCCGCCTCGCCTTCAAAAACTTTTGATCTCGTAAACCGTTGGACTGATAAAAAACATAAGCTCGACCGCCCAGACGTCCTCGAAATCCTCGGTGCTACTATCGAAATCGCCTATAAATCTTACTTTAGGACGAGCAATCGCGCTTTTCTCCGAAAAGTCCCGAGCCTCTTAAGGGCTTACGAAAATATTGAGGGCAATGGCCATATAAAGTTGCAACTTACGGCCCATTTATGCTAAAATAGTACTATGTTAGGCGTCTTAATAATCTTAGGTTTTACTATTTACCTGGCCTTTTTCTTCCATGATAAAAAAGTCAAAAAGAAAGAGCGCAAGGTCGACCCCAAGATTGATACTCAAATGAAAAAACTTTGGACTATCGCTCAGGATTCCATGAAAGAGCGAAAGCCCGTCCGCGCCGAAAAAGCCCTCCTAACGATTCTAAAATTCGATGAAAAGAACGCCGCCGCTTATAACCGCCTCGGTATCCTCTACGCCAAGGGCCAGAAGTTCGACGACGCGATTGAATGTTTCGAAATCGCCCAGTCGCTCGACAACAACCCGTCCTCGCTCCACAACGCCGGACTAATTTATCTCGAAACCGGCGCGTTCGAAAAGGCCGCCATGGCTTTTCGCCAGGCCCTAGAGATGGAGGGCGACGTCCCGGCGCGCTTCCTCGCGCTGGCTAAGGCCGAGGAAAAATTAGGGAATCGCAAAGCCGCTATCGAAGCTCTCGAAGCCGCCTACGACCTCGATCATACGACGACGACTCTCCGCCAGATTCTCGCGATTTACGAGTCGACCGGCGATACCGAAAACGCGACCGCGACCATCGCCCGTATCGAGGCCCAGCTCGCCGCGAATGAGGCCGCCAAAAAGAAAAAGCTCGCTCGCGTACGCAAGCGCCCCCTCGGCGCCCGTAAAAAATCCGTATAATTTGATGTGATTTTAGCGCAATTCTCTAAATCTGTGATATAATATAATTATTAACAAATCGTTTTTATGCTGGAATCGTCTAGTGGCAATGACAAGAGACTGTAAATCTCTCGGCTTCGGCCTTCGTAGGTTCGAGTCCTACTTCCAGCACCAGATTTTAAAATTAGACCCGAAGGGTCTATTTTTAAAATCTGACATTGAGAAGTAGGGCAAGAACCGCAGGTTCGTCTTTTCAAGGAAGCGAGCGCTACAGAAAAGTTTACTTTTCTGTAGCCGAGCGACGCAGAAAAGTGAGCTTTCGCGAAGCGAAAGCGATGACCTACTTCCAGCATCTTTCGCAGTTCGAGTTTTCACCTACACGATTTTATGGTAAAATCATACTTATAGCGAGGATTTATGCTAAAAAGAATAATATTCGACATCGATGGAACATTACTAGACACAAATCGGGATTTTATTACAACCTATAATGAGTTTGTAAAAAATACCAATTTGAATATATCCGCCAATGACATACACCATATTATATATGAGTACGACAAACTAGACAGAAAAATCAGTAATAATGATTTCGTGAAACTCATCAACGAAGAATTAAACATAAATCTGTCACTAGCTGATTTAAACAGATTTTTTGACATTTATAGCCATACTGCGACTTTATTAAACGGCCACACCGCAAGCATTCTGGAAGATTTAAGCAACGACTATGAACTCGTCGCTTTATCAAATTGGTATGTAGCTCAACAAAAGGAAAGACTAAAAACCTGTGGTATCTTAAAATTTTTTAGCGAAGTCTATGGATATGAAAATGCTGGCATGAAGCCCGAAAAAGAAGCTTTCGACGCTGCTTGCGGCGACCTTGACTATAGCGAGGTCTTAATCATAGGAAATTCCATCAGAGTCGATATCGAAACCCCGAGCAAATTAGGGATGAATGTATTATATTTTAACCCCAGCAAAGAAGACTGCGAATACGCTAGCATTAGCTCATTAGACGAGCTAACTGATAGATTAAAGAGTCTCAACAAAAAATAAAATCTGTGGTATAATTATTCAAGTAAGCCAAGCCGTGATAGCTCAGTTGGTAGAGCAGCCGCCTTGTAAGCGGCAGGTCGTCGGTTCAAGTCCGACTCACGGCTCCATTTTTATGCATCAACTTGGGCCGCTTTCCGCGTCCCAAGGGGCGGTAAGCGGCAGGTCGTCGGTTCAAGTCCGACTCACGGCTCCATTTTCACATAAAAATAGACCCACAAAGTGAGCCTATTTCATTTCTGGCAGCGATTCCGGTAAAATCATATCGCTCACCGGCCAAAGCATGACTAGACCGCTCTTTTTTATTTCTTGATAGCTCGTTACGAACTGCACGAGCGGCTTATCAATCCCAAGCTTCTCCTTGACAGCTTGAACGTCATACCAATCGAGCAATATTTCCCCGCAAGACAAGACAATTAGCTGCCTGTATTGGAAAAAGCTAAACTGCCCTCTCTTCTCCTGGATTTTACTGGCAATTCCTTCGGTCACAACTTCAGTAGAAGCGTTGACTATCTCAGACCAATTCTGTTCAGTCTGTTTTGGGATGCTCGAACACCGCCAAAGTGCCAATCTCTGCGGAATTCCCCCACCCGACTGATAAACCATCAACGCCAGTTCATGCGACTCCCAAAAGAAATCTTTTATTCTAGCCATTTCCAAATGATTTGGCAGCCTCGCATACGCTCCGCCCATTCGTACCGTGACGTACTCCCAATCCCAATCAGCCGGCCGATAGGCATGAATTTCGCCTGAAACTCCATTTTCATGGTATTCATAGGCTGCATCTCGCGAACGCGGCACGCCCTTTTCGCGCGCATTACTCCCGTTGAATAGATAAATATTGTCCGCAACGCTTAGTAAATCTCTCATGTTTTGACCTCCTTTTTAATGAACCATATTTCGTATTATTATATCACAAAACAAGGAAAAATCAACTCGCATTTTCTCTTTACTTTTTGGGGAGTTTTTGGTATAATACCTTCATTATGGCAAAGAAGAGTAACACCAAGAGGAAATTAGTCGGACTCGTTTCTGAGGAATCCGGTATTCGCGCCTATTATACGAAGAAAAATACGATGAATACTCCGGATAAGTTAAGTCTACGTAAGTACGACCCCGTCCTTAAAAAACACGTCGTTTTTACCGAGACCAAGAAAAATCTCGGCCGCAACGAAGTCAAGGAAAAGAAGCGCTAATCTCCATCTAGGAAATCCCCCGATGATTCGGGGGATTTTAAGACTAGAGCGTCGCGCTACATTATATTTTTTGCCTCAACCTCCACTCCATATCTCGTAGTATATTCGCATAATACATAAACGCGTCAAACGGCGAATCATACGCCGAAAAGTACGCATGGACATCCCCGTCGTTCCAATATTTCGTACACATATAATACGCGTGGTCCGAAGTCGAAAGCCTCCGAAAATCTTCAATCAGCCGCTCATCGCCCGACCGAATAACTTCGTCTCGCATCTCGTAAAGATTTCGTAGCCCCTCCTGTTGCATCTCGTTGCTCATCCAAGCCGACAAATCTCGCTCGGTATCCGCCCACGTTACTGTCTCCGGCATCGAAATCTCGTCCCCGACCGGCAACAAATCGCAAGCCTCCGAAACCGAGACGAATCGATTATCGTATACCGCCAGCCACTCACGCACGAACATCTCAAAGAACTGGAAAATCCCCGTCTCCGCCCATTGGTGTTCGCCAAACGTCTCAAAATCCATAAACAAATTAACTAGCGGTCCTCGCAAACAGTCCATATTTACCCAATCCATATACTTCTCAACTGTCAGCGGCCACTCGCTCCAACCTTTATTCGAAAATCGAAACGCGATGTCGTCCGACAACCGATAGTTCTTAAGCAACAGTTTCGTCCGCGACGCCCCGTACGGCCGATAAACATAATTCGGACTCTTCCAGCCCAGGACCTTGTCCCAGCCCTCAGCTAATACCCCCTTAAATCCAACCGAATCCGCCCAGCGCCCCAACTCGTCGTTGTACGCCAACTCCGTATTTCGAAACACCTTCGGCACTACCCCGAACGTATCGCGAATTTTTACTAAATGTTTCTTGACTTGCGCCTCGAACTCCTCGCGGTTGTAGAAAAACGCCAGGGAATGGTAATAGGTCTCCGCGACAATCTCGACTTGCCCCGTCTTTACCATCCGTTGTAGTTTCGACACTAAATCCGGCTCCCAAAGCTCCGCCTGGTCTAGCCACGTCCCCGTAATCGAAAGCGAGACCTTAAAACCCGGAAACTCCGCTATCATTCGCTCGAGCAAATCAAGCATCGGATAATACGACTTCTCCACAACCTTCCGAAAAATCCGCTCGTTGTTCTGCTTGTCGTAATAATCAATCTCGTCCCAATAATTATGGTCATGCGAGACATCGAAAATCGAGTACCGCTCGTATCGCCACGGCTGGTGCATGTGTAGATAGAGACAAATCGCTCGCATTCTAAAAATCCCGCTTATGTTTATTTACTTCATTATACACCGAAATCAATTTCGATGCAACATCGTCCCAGGATATTTTTCGATATTCCGCCGAAATTCCGTCCATTAAAGTATTTCTAAGCCCTTTTGATCGCGTAATCGCGACAATCTCGTTCGCCAATTTATCTGTATCCCAAAAATCATATTCCATTGCCGATCTCAAGACCTCCGCAACTCCCGATTGCTTCGTCAAAATCAACACGTCGCCATGATGCGCCGCCTCCAGAGCGGTCAACCCGAACGGCTCCGAAATCGACGACATTACAAATATATCAGAAACCTCATAAATATCTCTTAGCTGCTTCCCCCGCACAAATCCGGTAAAGACGACATTCTTCGAAATCCCATATTTCGCCGAAAGCTCCAAAAGCTCGTCCTTTTGCTCCCCGTCTCCAGCGAATACAAAGAGCAATTTTTTCTCCTTCGAAAGCGCCCGCGCCGCCGCCCGCATCATATTCGCAAGCCCCTTCTGAACCGTAAAACGCCCGACCGTCGAAACGACCGTATATCCCGCCGCCTTCATCGCCTCAAGATAAGCATAATCGTCCGCATCGTACCGATAGACCTCGCTTATAAATTCTTCGTCTAGCGAATTATAAATTACGTCAATCTTATTTTCCGGAATATCATATTTTTCATGGATAATTCGCTTCGTCGCTTCCGAAACCGCAATAATCTTATCCGCGAGCATCAACCCCTCTCGCTCAATCTCGAGCACAACCGGATTTCCTCCGTTCATTCCCGACCGGTCATATTCCGTTGCATGGACATGAGCTACCAGCGGAATTCCGAAGTTTTTCTTCGCCAACATCCCCGCCTCAAACGTCAGCCAATCGTGCGCATGGACCAGGTCCGGCTTAAATTCCATCAGGTATTTTTCGACGAATTCACAGTAATTATGTTGTATTTCTCGAATCGAAATCATCTCCCCCGTATCGACTTTCGGGATCAATCGCTCCTCAACGTATTTCGTATCGTACGCTCCAACTCCATAGCGATAAATCGGGTCAAGTTTCATCGCCGATAAGATTCGCATATACTTTATCTCCGGATGTTCCGCCTCGTACGGTACGACGAAGTCGATATCCGCCCCGTCTCGCGCCAGAGCCCGCGACAAGTTTAGACACGCTACCCCGAGTCCTCCGCTGTTATGAGGTGGCAGCTCCCATCCTAGCATTAGTATTTTCATCTCCTTCCATTATACCACAACTTGTGCTATAATGTAAAAGTAAATTAATAATTTATAAATCAATTTCCAAAATCAGAATATGCGCCTGTTTGCCCCTTGGGACGCACAGGCCGAAGGCCTGATTTTGAAACCAAATACCGAGGGATGTAGCTCAGTTGGTAGAGCACTGGTCTCCAAAACCAGGTGTCGCGAGTTCAAGTCTTGCCATCCCTGCCATTTTCCATGATTACATGGAGATAAAGTAGAAACCCCCTATTTTATGAAATCCATTCAGAGTAAAGTCGACGAGGTTCTCGAAGTAAACAACAACTCCAAGACTAAAGTCCGACGAGTTTCGCTTGCCAAACGCAAGCTACGCGTCCGACTAAAATTTCTCCTCGCCTTCCTTACTCTAATTTTTATTGTCTTCTCCTGTTTTAGTCTCGGTTTTGGCGTAAAACCCGCTACCGAAG
The DNA here is from genome assembly GCA_017460045.1 of Candidatus Saccharimonadota bacterium. Lineage (GTDB taxonomy): Bacteria > Patescibacteriota > Saccharimonadia > Saccharimonadales > Saccharimonadaceae > Nanosyncoccus. The sequence goes on along the minus strand of JAFUBU010000043.1, from coordinate 17,720 downwards.
AAGAGCCTCACTACCTAAGCGAGACGCTCGGCTACGACGCTTCCGCCCCGCGCGAGCCGGACGGCGAGCCTCAAAATCCCGAGTCCGGCGACAACGCTATCAGCGTCATCGACCGCACCAAAAAGCCCGAGACTCCCGGCGAAAAAATCATCCATCTTACTTTTGACGACGGCCCCGGCCCCTATACCGCCAAGCTCCTCGACATTCTTAAAAAACACAACGTCAAGGCTACTTTCTTCGTTACTGGCGCCGGCGATGACGCTCTTATAACTCGCGAGTACAACGAAGGCCATGCCGTCGGACTTCATACCTATACCCATGATTACGCTCTCGTCTACTCGAGCGTCGCTAATTTCTTCGCTGATCTCTACCGCGTCCAAGACCGCGTCCGAGACGCTACCGGCTATACCTCGACCCTCATACGTTTCCCCGGCGGTAGTTCAAACGGCGTCAGCGCTTATTACGACGGCGGCATTCATATCATGTCCCAGCTCGTCGGCGAAGTCAGCGCCCGCGGTTTTACCTATTTCGACTGGAACGTCTCCTCTGGCGACGCTGGCGGCGCTACTTCTCCCGACCAAGTCTACCAGAACGTTACCGACAACCTCAAGCCGACCTCCTCCGTCGTCCTCCAACACGATATCAAAGAATTTTCCGTCGACGCCGTCGAGCGCATTATTGAGTACGGCCAAAAGAACGGCTATACCTTTAAGAAGCTCGACGAAACTTCCTTCGCCGCCCACCATGGCGTCAACAACTAGCGCCCCAAAGCCTACGCCCGCTTCGCATACATAATCAATCGGTGCGAATAATCTTGCCCTGTAATATGCTCCCCTGAGCAGGTCATCAAGACCAGCGTCGGTTCATCCTCATCTCTCAGAATCTCTCGCATCGAAATCTCCGCCTTCGCCCGAACTTCTTTCGAGACAACTACAAACCTTTCGTCGTCATACCAAAGTTCATCAGAAACCTCGACCTCCTTCAGCCTCTGAAAAATCGTCGACGAATGTCCCATGACTAGCACTTTATTTTTATGCGCCGTATACCGCCCGACGATATACTCCGGCGCCGTTAAAATCCGCCCATCAAGCTCAACGTCCGCCATCGGCGCGGATAGGGAAATACTCGGAATCTCCAAACTCCCGGTCGCGCTCTTTGCCTCCTCCGCATAGGCCGTCGCGCTCCCCGTCGGCTGCATCCCAATATACAGATAGACCGGTATCGCAATCAAATAAAAGACGAACAAGCCAACCGCTACTCTTCTCCTCGTAAAGCGCGTCCGTATCCGGAACTCCGGGGCCTCCGAGACCTTAATTTCCGTCCCAAAAGCCCCGCCCTCCAAAGTCGCCTCTCTGTCCTTTTTCCTAAAAATACCCAACGTTCCCATCTGTATTACCTCTCACTCTCTAAAATTCGTAGCACTTCTATTATAACACAACCACAATCAATTCAACCCCAAGATTGTAAATAATGTTTCTCCTACCTCTGTAAAAATGTTCTGTATATTGACTTATTTAGTATTCTGTGATATAATGGTTGCAATAACCATAATCGGAGTGTGAAATGAAGGTTACTAACAAGGGTGCTAAACGCAATTACCATATTAGTTTACTCGTCTTTTTAATTGCTCTTGGGCTTGTCCCGGCTAGCTTACTAACGAGCGGCGCTTTCGCCGAGACCGAGCAAGCCTCCGCCGAACAAGTCATCGAACCCGAAGCCGAAAAAGCGGAAGAGCCCAAACAAAATGAGCCCGAACTAGCCAATCCGATCGACGAACCAGCCAGCGCGCCGGTCGAAGAACCGACTACCGCCGAAACCGCGGTCAATATAACTTACACCGTTGAAGAACCAACCTACGTCGAGCCGACCGCTCAAGAATACGTCGCCCCAGTCGCTCAAGAATACGTCGCCCCGGCCGTCGAAATTTACGACCAAATCAACATCGCCGGCAACACCGTCCCAATCTTCTACTCTAGCGATACCCTCATCGATGCCGGCAGTAAAGTTGGCCTCTACGGCGAACACTTCCTCTATGGCCACAATACCGCCAACGTCTTCGGTGGCCTCCAATATCTCTCGGTCGGTTCTCAATTTACCGTTACCCTAAATGGTAATACTAAAACCTATCAAATTGTCGGGAGTGACCTCCAAACCAAGTCCCACTTCGAGGGTGAAACTATCATTACGACCAAAATGACCGGCATGACCGTCAAAACTAAGATGAAAATTATGAAAGCCATTACCGCCTACGGCGAATATGGCGGCAACTATTACGACTACATCTTGATGACCTGCGCCGGTACCAGCTACGGCAACGGCGACGCTTCTCATCGTCTCGTCCTCTTCGCCAACGCAGTCTAGTTATCAGCCAAAATCTAGCCATAAAACCGGCTAGATTTTTTATCTAAAGTCAAATCTACAATTTCCCTTGTCGCGCCTAAAAATCTTTGTTATAATATAACTATTATGGAAGGTAAGACAAGCAAGCCGCGCGCAATATTGGTGTTTGGCGCCCCCGCCAGCGGCAAAACTACATTCTGCGAGAAGTTCTCAAAGCAGTTTCGGGCCCCGTATTATAATTTAACCGAGATTGAAGAACGCCTCGGTTTCGACCGTGCTAAGATGCTCCAAGTCCTTGACTTGATCGCTAAAACCGGCCAAAACTTCATCATCGAAGGCGAACTCAATACCGAGCAAGATCGCGAGGAAATTAAAAAGCTCCTCCGCCAAAACGGCTATAATCCCTCCTTGATCTGGATTCAGACCGATATTAATACTATCCGTACTCGCCTCAAGGTCCGCCTAAAATCCGTCGAGAAGGCTAAGGCCGAATACGATAAGAAAATCGCCGAGCTCGAGGCCCCGGCCGAAGACGAAAATTCCATCGTCCTCTCCGGTAAACATACTTTCGAGACCCAATTAACCCACGTCCTTTCGCGCATGGCTGAGCTGATTTAATGAAATTCGTCGACAAAGAATTTGGCGAAGTCTTGGTCCGGAAGAATAGTCTCTCGCGCGGAGTCAAGTTTTCCGTTTCGACTTCCGGACGGCTTCAGATGTCGGTTCCTTCCTATACGACAACTTTTCTCGCCAAGCGTTTTTTGAACCAAAGTCGCGATACTATTCGCGAGAAACTCCCCTTAAAAGACCCGAGTTCTCAACGCGCCCGCGACGCCAAGAAGAAAATTCTCATGAAAAAGGCCAAGGAATATCTACCCTATCGTCTCGACTATTTTGCCAAACTTTACGGCTACCATTACGATAAAATTCGCTTCTCCCACGCCAATACCCGCTGGGGTTCTTGTACCCACCATCCCGACGGTAGTATCGTTATCTCTCTCAACATCGGCCTCATGAACGTCCCCGAGCCGCTTCGCGATTACGTCATCGTCCACGAGCTCGCCCATATTAACCATCCCGACCATTCTGCTAGTTTTTGGGCCGAAGTCGGTACTCATGACCCCCGCTTCAAAGACCACCGTCGAAAACTAAAGGCTCTCAGCCCCGGGGTCTAGCAAAGTCTCCGGTATCTCTACGATTTCGTCAAACCCCGCTCTCCTCCCCGAAAGCGCTAGGCTAATCTGCGCCGGTAAGTAAAAGACCCACGCCATATAGTTCGCCAAAATCGTCACGAAATGCGGCAACGTTACCGTCGTCGTCAAGTACGAAATCCCAACACAGACATCACATAGGAGGAATAGTAAAAACCCAACCAACGCGTACTTCGAGGCGCTACTTTTTTCAACTTTATACCATTTTGCTACTTGATAAATATTCGTGAAAATCAAAACCGCATACGCTACCGCTAGTACGAACATCATCGGCACTTCGTTTTGAATCAGCCCGAACCCGACCGCTAATCCCGCCAAAAGTAATGGCACTAGCGGCGATACCGATCGAATCTGCGTAAAGCGCAATAGGTGCGCGACTTGAACTAAAAGAAATACCCCGACTCCGATTTCCGAAACATTATTATAGACTAAAATCCCGTCCGCAATAACCGTCAGCCCCATCGCGAGTACTAGATAAACGTCTCGCCGCGCATAAAGCAAAACGTAAATAAAACAGAGTATTAGCCCACCATATTTCAACGTTGTCGCTACTACGTCGCTCTCTTTATCTGCCCCCATTACCAAAAACGCTACATAAATCGCCCCCCAAACCAACAACCAACCAAACCCAAGCTTATCCAGTTTCTTCAGTATCTTTTTCATCTATAAACCATTATACCACAATTTTATCTTGTTATCCTAATCGCAAATCCTCCCCCCGGCGCCATCCAAATCTCGAGCGTATCCGCCCGCGTTATTTTTCTCTGCTCGATCGTAATTGCCAGTTGATCATCTCGGTAATGTGCCGTATCGCCGTCGCGATAAATCTCCGCCGTCCATTCGCCCGGTTCCAAAAAGTCCAAGCTAATTCTAACCATATGCGCTTGGTCATTTGTCACGCCTCCGACGTACCAATCGCCCGGCTTACCATAACCACCATCAAATTTAGCATCAGCATTATCAGATTTACCATAACCAGTACCTCTCGACCGCGCTTGTCGCGCCACAACATAGTATTCACCAATCGAACCGAGTAACGGTACCGTCTTTTCCCAAGTTACCGGTACGTCTCGAATAAATTTGAAGACCTCCGGAAACTCATTTTCATAAAACCTCGGCCGGTCCGCCGCCATCTGCATCCCCGAATAAATCGTCACATAGTAAGCAATCTGCCGGCTCAAAGTCGAGGCAATTCGCTTGGTATAATTACAGACGTCGAAAATTCCCGACGTATAATCCATGCCTCCGGCCAAGAGCCGCGTAAACGGCAAAATCGTCGCATGAGAGGGAATCAAAGCCCCGCCTTCGTATTCTTGACCACGCGCGCCTTCGCGCGTTAAAAGATTCGGCCATGTCCGCTCAATCCCCGTCCCTTTGATTGGTTCGTGAATATCAAGCATGATATGGTGTTTTGCCGCCATCTCGACTACCCTCTGATAGTGTACGACCCCGAGCTGCGAATGATGAAACTCTTTCCGTCCATTAATCATCATATACGACCCCGCATACCCCGGCTTGACGTAATGAATACCGTAATCCTCGTAATATTGGTATGCTTCTTCGAGTTGTTTTTCGTAATTATCGACAAACCCAACCGTCTCATGATGGCCAACTAGCTCGACTCCGTTTTCTCGCGCGTAATTCGAAACTTCCGCCATATCAAAGTCCGCTACCGGATGAGTAAAATCATTAGTCGCCCCGTTTAAGAGCCAATCTCCGTTCCACCCATTATTCCAACCTTCGACCAGTAGGCCCTCAATCCCTAGCCGTTTACAAGCGTCAATATAGTCCATCGTATGCTCGGTCGTCGCACCATGACGCTCCCCCTCGGCCCAAGTCCATTCGCCAACAAACATCGCCCACCATATCCCGATAAACTTTAGCGGCCGCACCCACGAGAAATCGCCCGACGGCGGCTCGTTCAAGTTCAGAACTATCCGGTTAACCGTTAAGTCAATCTCCGTATCCGCAATCATTATTACTCGCCAAGGAACATTAAACGGCAACTCGACGTACGCCTTCGCCCCGTCCGAAAGCGGCGTAATATCTGCCGCCAAAATCTGGTCCCGATTTTGCCTCAAGGTCATCGAGCCATAATTATATAGCGCCGCTTCGTGGAGCGAGACGTAATAGCCGGTCGGCGTCCGCATTGTCAACGGCGTATGGACCGAATGGTCAATCTCGCCGAGCGTACTTTTCTCGTAATTATATTCGTACCGATCCGGCTGGTACGCCGGAATATGCCACGCGACTGAGTTTAGATCCATATTAAACTCCGTCAACTCTTCTAAAATTACGATCTTCTGGAACTCCGGCTGGGGCGGAATTTCGTAGCGAAACGCCACTCCGTCGTCAAAGACTCGAAATCTCATCGTAAAGAGCCGTTTCTCTCCGCCCGTCTCCGAAAGATAAAGTGCAACTTCATGATAATTATTCCGAATTAATCTCTGCTCGCCCCAAGGTAATTCGTAGGTATTATCGAAATTCTTTTCAACTACCCGGACAATCATTAGCCCGTTTAAGAGCGGGTCATCATCCCGTAACCGAATTCCTAGATGCGAGTCTCTCACGACTGCCTTCCCATCTTTATATACCGAATATAATAGCTGGCCGAGTTTCAACTGGACCTTCAAAACTACCCGCCCATTTGGGCTGATAAAACTCTTGTCATATTCCAAGACCGGTTTTCGAAACAGCCACGAAAATAATCCCATACCTATATTATACTACAAAGCTTATGCTAGCGTCTAAAAATCCTGTGCTATAATAAATATATGAAATACTCTAAAATCTTCATCGGTATCGTCTTCCTCGCTGCCCTTGTCTGCGGCGGGCTTTTTATTTTTAATCTCCCTCACGGCGTCGTCTCTTACGCCGAAAGCCTCGAGCCTTCCGATCGAGCCCTGCTCGAAAAGACTTTCGAAGGCCAAAAATTCAAAAACGACCTAACTTTTTCCTCCGAAACTGTCCAAAAAATCGACGGGGACGAGCTCGTTGCCGAAATTGAAGTTCCCGTTGTCGACTTTTATTACCATGGCGAGCCAAAATACGTCTCAATTGGCGACCTCGATTCTAGTCTCCGCCTCGTCGATTTAGGCGGCGAAAATTACCTCGATAATTTTAACTCAGGCGCCAACTTCCGTATCATTAAAGTCGAAAGTGCCAACGCCGAGGAGAAAAAACAGGCCGAAGACCAAGTCCGTGCCGCCCTCCCGACTTTTCCGTCTCGAGATTCCGTCTTAACCATTAACCAAACCGGCGTTACCGCTCTCGCCCGCGGTATCCAGACAAAATTAAACCAAGTCGGAGACGGCGCCTACTTCGCCGAAAAAATCCAGGATTTGCTTAGCTCCTCCGACCTTACTCATATCTCCAACGAGGTCTCCTTCGCCGACGATTGTACGACCGATTCCGGCTCGACCGTCCTCTGCGCCGACAACCGCGTCTTCGACAGTATCAAGGCTATCGGTACCGACATCGTCGAGCTAACCGGAAACCACAACGTCGACGTCGGGAAAAACGCCGCCCTTGATACGCTCAAACTCTACCGCGACCAAGGCCTGCTAACTTTCGGCGGCGGCTCCGACGCCGAAGACGCCAAAACCCCGCTCGAGCTCAATCAAAAGGGGAACAAGATTACTTGGCTCGGCTATAATCTCTCGACTACCAAAGCCGGCGGAGGTGGCGCGACCGCTACTCTCCCCGGAGCTAATCTCTACGACGAAGCAACCGCCAAGGAGCAAATCAAAGCGGCCAAGGCGCGCGGCGATTTTGTTATCGTCGATGTCCAATACTACGAATGTTATTGCTATCCCGAGGCCGGCTTTGTCGAATATGAAACTTGCGACTACCCGATCAACGCCGGCGAGTCCGACTGGCCCGAGCAGGAGGCCTTCTTCAAACATCTTATCGACCTCGGCGCCGACCTCGTCGTCGGGACCCAGGCCCACCAGCCTCAGACTTTCGAACTCTACCGCGATAAGCCTATCTACTACGGCCTCGGCAACCTCTTCTTCGACCAAACTTACTGGCCCGGAACCGAGCGTTCGCTAATTTTAACCCATTATTTCTGGAATGGCCGACTCCTCCAAACCGTCGTTACCCCGACCATTTACGACGAAGCCCTCCAGACCGCTCCAATGTCCGATGCAGACGCTACGGCCTTCCTCGCTCGTCTGACCAAATGGGCTAAATAGCCGTCGAACTTACGCTTGACAAAAACACATATTAGAACATATTTTCCCAAAAACATCAAGGTTATGCTTGCATGTCGGGCCGAGTCTGTTATATCCTCGAATTATCATCAATTAAACGGAGAAAACTATGTCAAAAATACAACACAAAATCACTACCAAGCTCTTGCTCCCCGCATTGGCTGTTGTAAGTTTATCAACAATAATTTTCGGAAATGTCAAGCCGGCCCAGGCTACCGCTAGCGTCTGTTCCGACGTCGAAGTTATTTTCGTCCATGGCGCCGCTTCCGATATCGACGATAACCAAGACGTCGTCGCCTGGAAAGGGGCCTTCCAAAATCAAAATTTCGGTAGCTTAACCCTCAGCTACTACAATCTCGGCGAAAGCGACCGCTACGGCGCAAGATATGACGGCGCCGACATTGGCGCCAGCTCGCTCGCCGAGATTAAAAATACCCTCGAGACTTTCTTCGCCGCTGGTCAATCGGGCGAATTCAACGAAACTGTCGAGAAGGGAATTACGGAACTTTCTAACCGCATAAGCACGACCCTTAAAAATTGCCCAAGTACCAAATTTATCTTCGGAGGCTATTCTGAAGGTGCTTATCTCCTGCATAATTTTTTCAACGGGCCCGCCCCAGCTCTTGGTTTGACGACTGAAAACGTCGTCTACATCGCGACCTTCGGCGACCCCAAGCTCTATCTTCCCGAAGGCGAGGGAACTAACCCGCCGGCTTGCCGCAACGAGGCCTTTTCTAGCTATCGCGTCTACGCCCCCAATTGCCGTACCTACGCTGGCATCCTTGGCGCTGAAAAACCTTATTTTCCAGAAGGATACATCGAAAAAGCTGGTCTATGGTGTTTTTCTAAAGACCCGTTCTGTAGCAGCTACTTCAACATCTTTGAAGTCTCTAAAATGATCGACGTTCACACCAGTTATGCTAGCGACGACCCAGAGCCCTACAAGCAAGCCGCTACCATCATTCGCCAAAAACTCGCTGCGCTTTTCCCAGAGAAAATTAGCCCGAGCGAAGAGACGGTCCATTCCGCCGCCCGCGATACCGCAATCTTGATCGATACGACCGGCTCGATGAAAAATCGCATCGATAAATATCGCAAGGAGGCTCTTAAAATCGCTAAGACTACTATCGATAGCGGCGGCCGCATCGCCCTTTATGAATATCGCGACCTCAAAGCCGACGGCCGGGAATACGTCCCCAACGAGCTCTGCGATTTCTCCTGTACCTACGAAGAATTCGAAGACTATCTCTCGGCGCTTGAAACCGACGGCGGTGGCGACGACCCCGAGTCGGCCCTTTCGGCTTCGCTCGGCGTTATGAATAAATTATCTTGGCAAAAAGGCGCCACTAAGTCCATCGTCCTCTTAACCGATGCAACTTACCACGACGCCGACCTCGACGGTACTACCCTCTCCGACGTCGTCAAACGCAGTCTCGAAATCGACCCGGTAAATTTCTACGTCGTTACTACGAACGAAGCTAAAACTTCCTATGCTCAACTTACCTCAAAGACCAACGGCCAATCTTTTAGTCTTTCCGCCGACGACATCGCGCTCTCTAGCAAAGTATTACTTGGCCGCCCCGACCTCAATTTCCAGTTTGAATCCTACGAAACCTCTGCCGGCGAGATTGCCAGTTTTCTCGTCGATACCTCCGCAACCACTATCGACCACTTTGAATGGGATCTCGACTTCGATGGCGTTTTTGAAATGACTACGACCTCGCCGACGATCAGTTACCTCTATACTACTCCGACTGCCGGCTTCGTCCAAGCCAAAGTCGTCTTAACCTCCGGTTTATCTTCAACCGCCTCCGCCCTAGTGACCGTTACTTCCGGCGAAAATCTCGGCGAAAAACCGACCATCTCGAATCTTCAAGCTACCGTCGCTGACGATTCCGCCCAAATCAGCTACCAAAAATCCGACAATGCTTCCGCGATAATCGTCGTTCTCGACGACTATATTCTCGGAGTTACTGCTACGACCGAATTTACTATTACCGATCTCGGCTTCCATAGCCATACCTTGACCCTCATTCCAGTTTCCGATACCGGACTTCGCGGCGACCCCGTTACTGAGGCGCTTTCTCCCGATTTCGACGAGGAAGAAGAGCCGACCGAGACCGTCGTCGCTAGAGCGACCAGTCCGGATCTAACTATCCCCAAAGCCCCCAATACCGCCTTGCCCAAGTTCTCTACTACCGACTAGACAAGTGCCATTCATTGCAAAATTCACAACGATAAACCGATAGTCGCGGCGCTCCGTAATCGTGCTCCGCTACTCGCGCCGCGACTTCCGCCTCCTCTTTCGTCGCATAACAAATCTTCTGCCCCTCCCCAACCCAACATTTTTTCGGCTCAAATACTTTGTAACTCATTGTATATGATTATAGCACGCCTGTGGAAAACCACATAAAATTTATGCTAAAAAACTCTTGCACCCCCACATCTAGTGTTTTATAATAGTCACAGACACTAAATATAGCATAAATGATAATTGGAGGCAAAGGTCTATGTTCAAAAAAATTCAGAAACGCGACGGCAAAATCGTCAATTTCAACCCTGACAAGATTACTGACGCTATTGCGGCGGCTGGTGCGGCTACCGAAGAGTTTAAGTACGATCGCGCAAAGCAAATATCCGACAAGGTTTTGAAGGTTGCTGAAGAGACCATCAAAGAGCGCACCCCGAAAGTTGAGCAGATTCAAGACATTGTTGAGCGCGTCTTGATGGAGAGTTCGTTCAAGCGGACGGCTAAGGAATACATTACTTACCGGCAAGAGCGCAACAAGGTCCGCGACGCCAAGTCCAACCTCATGGAGGCTTACAAGACAATCTCGATCGCCGACGCTTCCGAAGATTCCGATATCAAGCGCTCCAACGCCAATGTCGACGGCAACTCCGCGATGGGTAAGATGCTCCAATTCGGCGCCGAAGGCTCCAAGGCTTTTGCTAAAATTGTTCTCCTGAAGCCGGAACACGCTTATGCCCATGATAACGGCGACATCCATATCCACGACCTCGATTTCTACGCGACCGGGACTTTGACCTGCTGCCAGACCGACCCGCTCAAGCTCTTCAAAGACGGCGGCTTCAATACCGGACACGGACATTTGCGCACTCCGAACTCAATCGGCTCTTACGCCGCTCTCGCCGCAATTATTCTCCAGGCCAACCAAAACGAACAACATGGCGGCCAATCTATTCCCAACTTCGACTATGCAATGGCGCCCGGCGTCGACAAATCTTTCAAGAAGGCCTTAAAGTCGAACCTCGAAAAATACAACGAGTTCGCCGGTAAAAACCTCAAAATCGAAATCCCGGACGATATTAAATACGGCGAAGATGAACGTCTGAAGAAACTCAAAGTCCCGGAAACTGTCATTAAAGCTAGTAGCGAAGATACCGAAAAACAAACTTTCCAAGCTATGGAAGGCTTCATCCACAACTTAAACACTATGCACTCTCGCGCCGGCGCTCAAGTTCCCTTTACTAGTATTAACTTCGGTACTGATACGTCCCCGTCCGGCCGCCTCGTTTCGAAGTATCTCCTCGAAGCCACGATGAACGGCCTCGGCCATGGCGAAACCCCGATTTTCCCAATCTCTATCTTCAAGGTCAAAGAGGGAATTAACTACAATCCTGAAGACCCCAACTATGACCTCTTCAAGCGCAGTATGGAAGTCTCAGCCAAGCGTCTTTTCCCGAACTTTACCTTTATCGACGCCCCGTTTAACCTCCAGTACTACAAGCCGGGCGACTACAATACCGAAATCGCTACCATGGGCTGTCGCACCCGCGTCTTTGGCTCTTGCTTCCCCGAGTCTGATGGTATCGTGACCGGCCGCGGTAACTGCTCCTTTACTACCATTAACCTCGTCCGCCTTGGCATCAAACACGGTATCTGTCTCGGCGAGCGCAAAGAGGCCGACTGGTCTGGCTTCTACAAAGACCTCGACAAGATGATGGACCTAGTAAAAGACCAGCTCCTCGAGCGTTACGATTTCCAAGCCAACCAACATGTCCGCAACTTCCCCTTCCTCATGGGTCAAGGCAACTGGTTTGGCTCCGAAAAATTAAAGCCGAACGACAAGCTCCGCGACGTCATCAAACATGGTACGCTTTCCATCGGCTTTATCGGTCTCGCCGAATGTCTAAAGGCGATGATCGGCCAACATCATGGCGAGTCCGACGAAGCCGAAGAGCTCGGTCTCGACATTATTACCCATATGCGCGAACGCTGCGATAGTTACACTAAGAAATACAAGCTCAACTTCTCGCTTCTCGCGACCCCGGCCGAAGGTCTCGCCGGCCGCTTTACTAAAATGGACCGCAAAGAATACGGCAAAATCGAAGGCGTAACCGACCGCGACTTCTATACCAACTCTTTCCACGTCCCGGTTTACTACAATATTTCGGCTTTCGAAAAAATCGACAAGGAAGCTCCCTTCCACAATCTCTGCAACGCCGGTCATATTTCCTACATCGAGCTCGACGGCGATCCTTCCGATAATATTGAAGCTTTTGAGGCCGTCATCCGCCATATGAAAGAAGCCGGCATCGGCTACGGCTCCGTCAACCACCCCGTCGACCGCGACCCGGTCTGCGGTTTCTCCGGCATCATCAAGGGCGATCGTTGCCCGAGCTGTGGCCGCCTTGAATCCGAAGGGGATGTCCTCTTTGAGCGCCTCCGCCGCATTACCGGCTACCTCGTCGGCTCGCTCGAACGTTGGAACGACGGCAAAAAAGCCGAAGAGGCCGCTCGTGTCAAGCATGGCGTCTATACGACCGACGAGAAACAAGCCCGCGAGCGCGCTAAGAAGACCGCCAAAAAGGCATTGGGGAAGGAGTAATATGCAAATCCGTTTAAGCGGCCCCATCGAGCGCGACAGTATCGTCAATGGCCCCGGCCTCCGCGCCGTCGTCTGGACGCAGGGCTGCCCCAACCATTGTGAAGGTTGCCAAAATCCCGAGACTTGGGATTTTGGCGGCGGAGTTCTTGTCGACCTTGAAGAAGTCAAAGACGAGCTACGAAAACTCGAGGGCCAAACCGGCTTGACCTTTTGCGGTGGCGAGCCGTTCGTCCAGCCGGAGGCTTGTCTCGAGCTCGCCAAGTTCGCCCATCAAGAACTCGGCTGGGACGTCTGGAGTTTCTCCGGTTTCACTTACGAAGAAATCCTCGAATATGGCCGCCAAAAAACTGCCGACGAAAAACAGCAAAGAAAGAATCAAGCTACCCTTGATTTTCTAAACGAACTCGACGCTCTGATTGACGGCCGCTTCGTCCTCGCCGAGCGCGACTTGACCTTGAAGTTCCGCGGCTCCCGCAACCAGCGCATCCTCCGTCTCAAAAACGGCCAAATTCAGAGTATTGAATAAAACCGCCTTCTGTGCTATCATATAAATACCTTGAGCCGTCGCCAAGTGGTAAGGCACTGGGTTTTGGTCCCAGCATTCGCAGGTTCGAATCCTGCCGGCTCAGCCATGTTTCATCACTACATGGATATAAAAAAGGCCATCTCGGTCTTGTTTTTTTAATGCTAAAATGCTAAAATACATAAATACGTTTCAAATAGGGTCGTAAATTAACAACGAAGGGGAGGTTTTTATGAAGGAAAAATTCAAGAACTTACTGTTATTATCCGAGATTGACGACAAAGATTATACGGAAGACATTATCTCTCATATGAATAAAGACAATCGTACCATGGTCAACACGATTTCGCTCCTTTTGGCGATCTTAGCCGCGGCCATGTTTGTCTCCGCTCTGTTCATTAGCGGAGTTCATATGAACCAAGTCGTCTATATAGGCGGAACGCTCGCTTCGTTCCTGCTCTTTCTAACCTCGGTCCATTTCTCCGAAAGATGCGATTTTCTGACTATGCCGTTGGTTTACCTTTCCTATTCAATTTTCTATGTCTATGGAATATTGATTGGAACCGTGACCGACCCGGGCCAGAAAACTGTAACTTTTATGGTTATGCTTGTATTTCTGCCAGTTTTATTTGTCGATCGCCCGATTCATACCATTATCATGACCTTCAGCTATGTCGCAATTTTTATCGCGCTCTGTTTCAAAAACAAAACTGGCGCAGTCCTATGGAACGATATTATCGACGCCGTTATCTTCGGCATCCTCGGCATCGTTAGCGGGACAATCGTTAACCACGTTAAGGTTAGAGGCTACGTCTTAGAGGCCCAGCTCAAAAAGGTTGGCCGTACCGACCAGCTAACCGGTATGAATAATCGCAACGCCTACGAGCTCGACCTCTATACAATCCCTAAGAAATGCCAACATACCCTTAGCTGTATCTATATCGACGCTAACGGGTTGAAACAGATCAACGATACCAAAGGCCACAAAAGCGGCGACAAGCTCTTGAAGTGTATCGCCGAGAACATTATTGATACCTTTGGCGACGAGCTTTCTTACCGGCTCGGGGGAGACGAATTTATTATCTTCATCCCCGACTGCGACAATGTCAACGAGAAAGTCCGTACCATGTCGATCGGTATTATCGACAACGGCTACCAAATTTCAGTCGGTTGGGATTCTCACCGGACCGACCACTTATCTATGACGACCCTTATTCACAACGCCGAAAGTCGTATGTATAAAAAGAAAGCGGAATTTTACCGCAACGCTAGAAACGACCGCCGACGCGAAGAAACGTAACGTACCTTACGAGAGCTGCCTAAAAAGCGGCTCTTTTTATGCCATCGCTACCTCACGATTTCGCAAATCTGCATAAATTATATATTGCGGGACCGCCGCAATCCGCTCGTTGTAGTCCGCGTAAACCTCCCCGTCTGGCACTGAAAAATTATCAATCGTTGACGACGCTTCTTCAAACTTCGTCGGCCCCTTACCCTCCGAATCATACTGCGCGATATAGGTCCAATACTCGACCTCGTTTAAAGCGAGTTGCATATTCTCGACCGTATAGCCCGAATACTTCGCCAAGTACTCTACCAAAGACAACTCGTTATCCGACGCTACCAAGCCTTGTTGCTCAGCGAACAATTGTACCGGCGAGATATAGCCTTCATACGACGTCTGCATAAACCGGTCGTCCGCTACGTAGCTTTGAGCGTAGCGCATGAAATTATTCCAAGATTCAATCCCAACCGAAACTGTCCCACTCTCGACTTCATTATCGTTAAAAGTCGCTACTTCCATCGTAGAATCCTGGCCAGTCTCTCTCGCTACGCAATTTACGCCCGAGCTCCAGCCGACCGTCGCCATCTGCTTTATCCCTTCGGCCATGTCTAGTAAATCGCCGAGAATCGGAATCGCATTCAAAATTGACCCTAGTACCGTACTGCTAGTCGCTTGAGACTCCGCGTTCATGATATTTTGGTCGATATGTCCAAACGGGGAATTACGATAGCCGCAGTACGAGATATACTTACCAAGCAGCGAATCCGGCTTAATAATTTCTACCCCGTCCGCAGAATCGGTTTTATTTCCGTTTGCATCTTGCTTTTCTAGGACCAAGTTTCCGTTACTATCCGTCTTCGTTTCAAACGATCCCGCATCTTTTAGTATCTTAAAGACATATTCCGGATCTACGCCACTTGCCCCTCTTGCGGCCGCCTCGCCTTCTACTTCCGCTAAACCACCTATCGTCCCAGAGTTTAGACTTTGGTCCGTAATAAGTACTGGCTCGCAGTTCAAATCTCCTAGCGCCTGAATATTTCCAAATTGCAAATTCGTACAATCGTCCCTCAGCTGGTTCGAGAAATAGGAAAACTTATCTACCGCCGACGCCGCCGGCATCAAGCTCGCGAACGAACTGGCCGCGACATTTGTAAACATCGAGGCCACGCTCGAAAGGCTCGGCATCTCAACCGCAATTAGCCCGAGCTTCGATACTATCGAACCCAAGAAAGTATGCGAAGAAGAAGTATCAAACGGACTTTTTGTACTCCGTATTAACTCCGCTTCTTCCTCGAGCGCGACTCTGTATTCGTCATAAAAACCTTCGGCTTTCGTCTTGGTCGCAAGCGAGCCCCCGCCCGCTTGAAAATTCTGGCCGTTATATTTCGTCGCGCCAAGATACATACAAGCCCCCGCTTCTGGACCGCTCGCATCTAGGCAAAAATTCGTCGTAGCATTATTTACTAACATATTTGCTAATTTATCGACCGCTACCGAAGCTACAATCCCGGTCGTCGTCCCAATTATCGTAGTAAGCGCCAGTTTTCCGACCGAAAACGCCCCCGCCGTCACAATATTCCCCACAATATCAATCACCATCGAAACTGCCGCCGTCGTAACTTTGGCGACTGCGCAACCGATAATAAAGCCCGTACTAGTCGCCGCCTCGGAAATAAGGCTCTCTCGGAAAATCGAATCAATACTCGTCGACTTTACGTCTTCAGCATTTTTATTCGGCGTATAAGTCCCGCCCGAAAGCGCCCACTTCATCGACTCCGACTGCAGCATCGTCTGCCCGTTACTATCTCTTTTCATCATCAAATCCGCCGAAGCATTGATAGGCGAATTATTCCCGTCGCCGGCCTTGGTCTTATCGACCGCCTCCGCTACGCCCGAAAATGCGCCCCGCGCATTTTGATAGGCAATCGCTACCTTCGCAACCGTTACCGCCGAAGCCACCGCCGCCGCTCCGCAGACCGTACTCGTCGTAATACTGGCGATATTAGAAATCATATCCTTATAGTTTGTCCTCAGATTCTCCGTATTAGTATCCGCGTCCGCATCAATATCTACCGGCCTCTCGCTCGACCCATCATAATCGCCCGCCTCCGTTTTTACTTCCGTCCCCAAACTCCTCGTCTCGATCGCGTCGTGTAGCCTTATCGTCTGACCTTCCGCGTCGTAGACCTTATTTATCCAACCTTCAAATAAATTTTTAGTCAAATTATGGCTATTCAAAAAGTTCGCCAGCGTCAAGTCAATATGCGCCGCAATCCGTCCAAGAAAACTTCTCCCTCCCCGATTCATTTTATTGCGAAACTCCGCATCCTCGTAATACTTCGCCGTATAATCTTCGGCTTTGACCTCGACGTCTGCTCCTCCCGCGTCCTTATATCTCAAAACCGTATTTTCTCCAGACGTATCGACCTCGATACCTTCTGCCGCTAGCCGGCTCTTCATTTTATCGGACGTTATACTCTTACGGTAGCGTGTCGTCGTAGTACCGCCAAACGCCCCTTTCATCTCTTGAGTATAAGCCGTATCTCCTTCCATATTAAACATCCATTTTATCAATCTCGGCATTCGCGCCGCTCGCGCCGTAAACGACCCATCCGTCATCTCAGTCAACGACTCAACGACATGGAAGGGCATCAAAACTTGCGACATCCCGATTCCAATCCCCATCCCCGAAATCAGCAAAATAATCGCGACTAGCGGCGCTCGCCTCTTCAAGAAACTCCCGCCTTTGCTTTTGCCTCTCGCCCCCTTTAACGCCGACGCTAGCCTATCGCCGCGGTACAACCCTTCGCGCTCATTCGCTTCTCGCGCCGTACTCCAATCATAATTAGACCTGTCCCAATCGGCGTCCCAATCGTCGTCTTTCTGATAAAACCCCTCTTTCTTCGGATTACCTTTTACGCTCAAATCATCGTCCTTCGTCGAGCTCCAATCCGAATCCCAATCGCTCGCCATTTCTTCGTTCGCGCGCAAAACCTTTTCCGCGCTATCCGGGAAAACATCATTTTTCTCGTCATACTGACCATAGGTCTGATATCTCGGCATATATTCCCATTATACACCGTTTAAGCTTTTCTGGCTACCAAAAACTAAGATATTGCGTAGCAGAGATGAGATGCGAGGCAGGAGGAGCACCGGAGCGAGCGGGGCTTTAAGCCCAGCGAGCGAAGGAGCGCACCTCCTAACGAAGCAGCTCACTCTGCTACGCAATATCTACTCGTACCGGAGCGCGTCTATCGGGTTTTTCTTCGCCGCTCTCCTCGCCGGCAAAGTCCCGGC
>JAFUBU010000042.1 GCA_017460045.1 Candidatus Saccharimonadota bacterium | reverse complement strand
TGTTGGCGGCGGAGGAAGGCGGACCAAGAGGCGCCAGAAACGGGATTGAAGTTTCTAGTTGAGGCTTCGGCGAGCTTACGAGCACGAGCGGTGTCGCGACGATCGTCGGCAGCGGCGCGAGCCTTTGCATTGATGCCGTTAGCGAGGCCGGAAAGTTTGTTGCTAACTTGGCCGAGGACCGAGCCGGACATCTTCATGAGCGACCAGCAGAGGAAGAGCGGGATAACTTGGACGGCCATACCGAGAATAAGCATAAAGTAAGAGCCGTCCTGCTGTGCTTTAGCGATGATAGCCCAGCCGGCGAGATGCGAAGCGCCAAAGAGGGCGCTAAACATCGGGAAGAAAATCAACATCGAGGCGAAAATATCTTTCCACTTGGTAAACCATTTGTTGGTATTGGGGAGCATATAACAGACGAAGGCAAGCGGGGCAATCATAACAAGGAGGGCGACGACGGCTTGGCGCATAGCGATAGTAATAAATCCGACAAGGATAGCGAGGGCGGCGGAGAGAATGGCCGGGAGAAGTACCCAGATAAAGGCGCCGAGCCCGCCGGAAGCGGAGATAGCAAAGCCGGCGATAGCGCCGCCGCTAGTCAAGGCGGCGGCGAGGCCGCCCCAAGTAACCATGGCGTCGCCGCTTGCGTTGATGTTGCTTTCGATATTTTCGAAGAAGCCGCGGAGAGAGGCGCCGATAATATTGGAAGTATCGACGAGGGCGGAGCAGATAAGATAGCTGAGGTTAATCAAGATAGCGGTAATGATCAGCTTCGGGAGAATTTTCTTGATGTTGTAGTTGTCGAAGCCGACGCCGGTCAGTTGGGAGTAGATGACGACGATGATGAGGATAATGAAGACGATATTAGTCAGGTCGCGGACGTACTGCCAAACGATAAAGATAGGCGATTCGGAGTCGGTCGATATGGGTTGGACGATCAGCATTTTTTCGATAATACTGTAGATAGAGTCGACGGCTTCGGCGAGGACGCCGGTCGTCGGGCAGACGAGCCAGCCGATACCCTTGACTTGGTCGTAACAGGTTTCGGGGGTTTCTTCTTCGGATGTGGCTTCCTCCGTTTCGGTCGTCGTTTCTTCAGATTCAGTCGGGGATTCGTTGGGCTCGGTCGGAGTTTCTTCAGATTCGGTCGGGAGGCCGTCTTCAAGATCGGCAAGAATAGTAAAATCATTTCGGAAAGGAGTCTCAAGAGGCTTGGCCTCGACTTTGTCGCTATTGACAAAGCATAAGAAAAATGCGAAAAGTAAGCCAAACAGCGGCGCTAAAAACCATTTCTGTAATCTGTTCGTTCGCAGTTTCATAGGTGTAACTCTTAACGGAGTAATTATAGCACATCTTGGCGTTTTTTACAAGGTTTGGTATAATGTAAATATGAAGAAGAAATTGTTGGCTTTAGCGCTAATCTTGGGGCTGATGATGCCGGTAGCAATACCGAGCGGAGAGGCGTCGGCGGCGGCGGTAGAAAATTACGACCAGGGCTGCTCGGAGGAGGCGGCGTTTTTGGGGCTTCGGCCATGGTATTATGGTCTGACGGTTAAGAAAAATAATAAATGCGAAGTCGGGTCGCCGATTAAGAGCGAAGGGGCGGACGGGATAGCGAAGTTTATCTGGCAGATAGTTTTGAATGTATTGATCGATTTATTTATAGTCGCCGGCGTCGTTTCGGTAGGATTTTTGATTTATGGAGGCTATTTATATCTACGCTCGGGGGGCGACCCGAATTTTGCGGCGAAGGGCAAGAAAACAATTACAGCGGCGCTAGTGGGGCTGGCGATTGTGACATTTGCGAACGTAATCTCGCAGTTGATTAGTACGGTATTGTCGGCGGCGGCGCCAGAAGGGGCGGTAGATGGGAATACGATTCAAACGATTTTGAACTGGGTATATGCGATTATGGGGCTAGTCGCGGTAGTTGGGATTATCTTTGGGGCGGTAGTTTGGACGACTTCGCAAGGCGACCCGACGAAGGTTAAGAAGGGGCGAGACGCGATTTTGTACGCGGTAATTGGACTAGTAGTAGTATTGCTTGCGGTAGCGATTACAAATCTAGTAGCGGGAATCGGGAGCGCGCCGAGCGAAGGCGCGGACGCGAGCGGACAGTCTAGCGTCCAGGAGGGCGGAGAATGAAAAAGAAGTTAGTAGGTTTAGGACTAGTAGCGGCTACGGCTTTGGGGGTTTTAGCGCCGACTGGGGCGATGGCGACAGAAGTCAATCTCGGCGGGGGGCAGTCGGTAAATATCGGAATGAGTCAGGAAGATATTTGTAGCAGGGCGGATTTAGACCCCCTTGAGCGAGAGGCGGCGGGATGCGATAAAAAGACGGAAGAAAATAATATTGGCAATACAGCACAGACGATAATTAATACGGTAATTGCGGTACTCGGGATAGTAGCGGTACTATTCGTAGTAATTGGGGGCGCGCAATATATGACTTCGCAGGGCGATCCGGCGAAAACGAAACGAGCGAAAGATACGATTCTTTATGCGGTCCTCGGGGTCATACTGGCGGCGATGGCGTATGCGATTGTAAATTTCGTTCTTAGTGGGCTCTTCTCTTAGCGGGCGGTCGGGCTCGGGAAGCTAGGAAGAAATTTTGTATTGAAAATGGGGCTAGAATGTGGTATTATTTGAGTAACAAGATAATTTAAGGAATAAATTAAATGGAAATCAAGAATAAAATTAAAACGGTATTAGCGGCTTTCGCGATTGTGTTCGCGAGCGTGTTCGGGCTTGCGCTTCCGGTAAGTGCGGATTCGGCCGAGGTAATATGTAGCGATGGAAGTAGGGCTGCTAGCTTCGATAAATGTAGCAATAGGACTGCGGCGGAAGGACGATCGCTTATGAATACTTTGCAGACGGTAATTAACGTCGTCTTGGCGGTACTAGCCTTTGTAACGGTAGCGATGATTATTATCGGCGGTATTAACTACTCGACTTCGCAAGGCGATGCGGCGAAGGTAACTAAGGCGAAAAATACGATTCTCTACGGGGTAATCGGCCTAGTTGTCGCGCTCTTGGCGTTTGCGATTGTAAACTTCGTACTTGCAAACTTGTTTAATAAGTAAGACAAGAGAAACCGGAAATCGCGACTTTTAAGTCGCGATTTTTGATTATGAGGGAGAATGTGATATAATTGGGGAAAGTAAATAAGGAATAAGAATGAAAAGAATTAAAATGCTTATAGCGGGGGCGGCGGTAGCGATAGCGGGACTGTTGGCGTTTACGGCGCCGGTAATGGCGGCGACTTGTCCGACGGGAACGCAGTGGGCAGGTACGGAGATTGGCCCAGATAGTCAGGTTAAAAGTATTGCACAATGTAATATGCCAAAAGAGGATACAGTAGCTCAGACAGACGACCTGTGGAAGACGATTCAGACGATTATCGACTGGGTTTTGGCGATTCTCGGGCTAATCGCGGTAGTGATGATTATTATCGGCGGGGTAACCTATATGACTTCGCAAGGCGACCCGACGAAGACGAAGCGAGGGCGAGATACGATTCTCTACGGTATTATTGGTCTAGTTATCGCGCT
Organism: Candidatus Saccharimonadota bacterium; assembly: GCA_017460045.1. Lineage (GTDB taxonomy): Bacteria > Patescibacteriota > Saccharimonadia > Saccharimonadales > Saccharimonadaceae > Nanosyncoccus. The sequence goes on along the minus strand of JAFUBU010000042.1, from coordinate 4,715 downwards.
CTTGGCGTATGCGATTGTAAACTTCGTACTTGACGGTATCTTTAGTAAAAAATAGGGAGATCGAAAATAAAATAAGACCGGGAGACCGGTCTTATTTATTTCTAGGTGGTTAGCGCTCGCTCGTCAAGCGGGCAGAGCAGGACTCCGCCCGGTTCCCTTGCTTAGCTAATGGTTATACGCTTCGGGGCTTCGACCTTTTCCTTCTCGAAGGAGATAGTCAAAACGCCGTCTTTAAGCTCGGCCTTGACGCTATTTTCGTCCTCTTTAACCTGGACCGGGAGAGCAATCGTACGGGAGAACTCGCCCCAATAGCATTCCTGAATATGCCACCTAGTAGTATGTTCGTCTTCCCCGCCAGAGAGAATACCGGAGATAGTCAAGATATTGTCCGAGATACTAACGTCTAAGTCAGACTTGGAAATACCGGCCGTCCGGGCCTTTACTACTAACTTGTCGGCGGTTTCGTAGACATCTACAGCGAGCTGTCCAGGGAAATCGTCGGTATTGTCTTCCCACCCATCGTCTTCTGATGGAGCAACAGGCGCCTCTTCTTCGGGAGCGGCGACGTCGAGATCATTTGCATCTGCGAGTCCGCCATCATCCAAGAAGGCAGCGGCTAGTTCATCTTCCATCAGCATATCGTCATTGTTGTTATGAGCCATATGACCTCCAATTAATATTATTAAGCTTTATTATAATGGCAGTCTATGATAAAATCAAGAGTATTATGAGTTTGATTGAAAAAACCACAACAATTATGGGGAGAAATCGTGAAAAATAATGTTGTAAAAAAGTCAATTTTTGAGAAGATTTTGGACGTTTTGTTGCCGTATTATTGTCGCGGCTGCGGGAAGACAGGGAGTTTACTATGCGAAAATTGCCTGGCGGAACTAGAGGTACCGATCCGAGATTTTCGAGGGAAAGAAGTTGAACTAGGGGAGATAGAAGAACTATTCGTCGGGGGATGGCGAGAGGGGGTGCTCAGGAAGTTGGTCGAGGACTATAAATTTAAGAGCGTAAAAAAGATTTCGGGGATTTTAGCTGGGATTTTGGATGAGACGGTACCTTTGGAAATGGAGGCGGTAGTAGTTCCCTTGCCGACGATTTCGCAACATATTCGGCAGAGGGGGTTCGATCATGCGAAACGGTTGGCGGAAGAGTTTGCGAAGTTGCGAGGGTCAGAGGTTTCGGAGGTCTTGGTGCGGAAAAATAATACGGTACAGGTCGGGGCGAATGAAGAGATGCGGCGGAGGCAGGCGGAGGAGGCGTACGAAGTAGATTTTTCGAAATTTGAGGCGGGGAAAGTATATCTTCTAGTTGACGACGTTTGGACGACGGGGGCGTCGATGCGGGCGGCGGCAAAAAAGTTGCGCCAAGCGGGGGCGGAGCGAGTATTCGCCGCTACGGTCGAGATAGGGCTAGCTATTTAGATCGAGAGTCTGGCCGGTAATAGCGGCGATAACGAAGTTGATGATAGCGTAGGCGAGAAGGGCGATAATCAAGCCGATAATAGCGTAGAGAATAGTATTTTTCGCATCGGTAACTTTTTTATTGTCGCCGCCGGAAATAATATAGCGGAAGCCGCCGTAAATCAACATCACGACCGAGATAACGCCGATAACGAGAAGGAGAGTATTAGAGATTTTCGTAAAAACACCGTCCGGGCCGACGAGCTCGCGAGGCATAATATCGGCCTTGGCAGCCTCGGCACCTTCTTGAACCGAGATAGCCATAACTTTACCCGCCGAAAGCGTAAAAGCCGCGGCGATACTAGTAATAATTCCCGAGCCGAATCTAATAATCTTTTTCATTAGGTTTATTATACCACAAAAGGTTGGAGGTTGTAAAGATGTAAGTGGTGTGGTAGAATATTAGAGACGGAGGGTTACCCAAGTGGCTGAAGGGGACGGTTTGCTAAATCGTTAGTCTGGGGAAACCTGGAGCGGGAGTTCGAATCTCCCACCCTCCGCCAAGCCGACGACGCGCATCTCGGCATTTTTCTTGCCTCGCTCGTCCTAAGACGCGCTTCGGCAAGAGAAAATACCAATCTGCGCGTCGTCGAACTTGGCGGAACCGCCATTCGAATTGAACGCCGGCATCTCGGCCTTTTTGATTTCTTATTTTAGGAGTTTTTCGAGGGATTGTTCGGTGACCTTGAGGTCTTCGAAAGCGTGGGGGCCGTCGGCGCGGAGGATAGTTTTTTCGTGGCCCTTGCCGAGGATGAGGACGAGGTCGCCTTTTTCGGCCTTTTCGAGGGCGAGTTTGATAGCCTTTTCGCGGTCGAGCTCAATGATAATCTGGTCGTTCTTCAGGCCAGCTTTTTTGCAGCCCGCTTCGAACTGTTTGGCGATTTTTTCGGGGTCTTCGTCGCGAGAGTCGTCTTCGGTAATGATACAGAGGTCGCTGTATCGGCCGGCGATTTCGCCCCTTTCGGACCTGGTCGACTCGTCGCGGCGACCAGCACCACCGAAGAGGGAGATAATGCGGCCGTCGTGATCCTTGACACTGTCGAAGACCTTTTGGAAGGCGTCGGGGGTATGGGCGAAGTCGACGATGACGTCGAAAGGTTGGCCTCGGTTGACGCGGTTCATGCGACCTTCGACCTCGTCGAGAGCGTAGAGGCCGTCTTTGATTTGGTCGTCGGTAAGACCGAGTTTGCGGCCGACGGCGACGGCGGCGAGAGAGTTGTAGACGTTGAACTTACCGGGGATTTTGGTCTTGATTTCGATAGTCGGATTTCCTTCGGAGCGGGCTTTGTATTTGACTCCGTCGGGGTCTAGTTTGATTTTGACGGCTTGAAGATCGCCGAGGTTGTCGATAGAGTAAGTTGTATATTTTCGAGGATCGCCGTCTTTGGAAACGGCGGATTTGAAGGCTTTCCAGGAGGGGTCGTCGAGGTTGATGACCCCGAAGTCGGCGTTTTTGAAGAGTTTGGTCTTGGCTTTTAAGTAGCGGTCGAAGGTTTTGTGGTAGTCGAGGTGTTCGTGGGTAACGTTGGTCATGATGGCAATTTCGATAGGGATGTTTAAGGTACGATACTGAGCGAGGGCATGGGACGTAACTTCGAGGACGAGGAATTCGGCGCCGGCGCGACGGATGGCGCTAATGCGTTTGTTGAGAACGTTTACTTTTGGGGTGGTCATATGCTCGATAGTGCGGTGGAGAGTTTCCCCTTCAACACGATTGGAAAGTGAAGAGCTTTCAGTTTCATTTCCTCCGACGCCGCCCCAAGCGACGGTCGTGATGAGGCCGGCTTTTCGCCCCGCTTCGTTTAGCATTTTCCAAATCATAAAGCAGGTCGTAGTCTTGCCATTAGTACCGGTAACGCCGATAACGCGGAGTTTTTTCGCGGGATGGCGATACTTAAGGCCAGAGAGCTCGGTCTGGACTAAATGGTAGGGCAAAACAATGGCGTTGTAGCCGGGGATAACATCTTTCACACTCATAATAAATCTATTATACCATGTTATAATGGAGGTATGAAGAAAATAGAGCGAGCGGAAGGGGCGATGGTTGGGCTGGCGGTAGGCGATGCGTTGGGGGCGAACTGGGAGTTTTGGTTCCCTCCTGAAGGATTGTCGGACTCGCAAATCGAGATGCTCGATGGGCCATATCCGGCGGGGGCGTGGACGGATGATACTTCCATGGCGCTGTGCCTGGCGGATAGTTTGATTTCCTGCTCTGGGTATGATTCTTATGATGTGATGGAGAGGTATTGGAGGTGGGTTTTTGAGGGCTACAGGGCCTATGATGCCAAGCCGGCGGCAGATGTTGGGGGCCAGACAAGGGAGGCGATTGAGGAGTATATGTTGAGGCCGGAAGTTTATGGTATGGATTTTCGAGGGGAGAGAGCCGGAAATGGGGCGCTGATGCGGCTCGCTCCGGCAGTGATTGTGGCGAAGACGGTTTCCGAGGCGATGCTTTTAGCGAGGATTTCAGCGAGAGAGACGCATTTTTCTGAGGTGGTCGAAGCGAGCGCGGAAATTTTTGCGGCGATGCTGTTTCGAGCGCTTTCTGGGCTTCCGAAAGAGGAGGTGGTAAAAATTGCAGAGCTTTCGACAGGACAGGTGTTTTCGGAGGTGCTGACTGAGGTTATAATGTCTTCAAGTCTGGAATATCGGGAGGACTTGCGATTTTTGGGCGGATATACGGTAGATGCTCTGAAGATTGCGGTGTGGGGGTTTATGAATTTCCCTGATTTTGAAACTGGGGTGAAGGAGGTAATTAAATTGGGTGGAGATACGGATACGAATGCAGCGATTTATGGGCAGCTCGCGGGGGCGTATTACGGGCTGTCGGGGATACCTTTAAGATGGCGAGAGCGGCTGTTGATGAATGAGGAGATTTGTGGGCTGGCGGACAAGCTTGCGGAGATGCCGAGCTGCCCGATTAAAAGGACGAGGTTTGAAGAGGATGGGTTTGGGAAAAATGTACATATTGTGTAGATAATGTGGTATAATGAGTCATTTTATTATATAGAATGTACGAGAAAGTCTTGGTCGCGCGCAGTATGATATAATGTAAATTATGGAAGGTATTGCTATATTCGTGATTTTTGTAGTTGGGGTTTCTGTGATTCTTGCTACTACTATTGCAGGGGAGAATGAAAAGAACGAGACGGTAGTTCATAAATATAGAATCGATGATAATTCTTCTGAACAAAATATATCAGATAATGTATCAGTGTTTGAATCTAGGGAAGGTGATAATGTAGG
>JAFUBU010000041.1 GCA_017460045.1 Candidatus Saccharimonadota bacterium | reverse complement strand
TTTGAAATACCTTAAGGGTACTAGAGTTTTATCACCCAGCTCGAGTACCCTTAAGGGAGTTCAACTTATTACGTTTGTAATGGTTGGACTCCTTACCTCCTTTGGGCTAGGAGTTTCTTTCAGCCATTCCGCTTATGCCTCTTCGTACCTAACTGTCTCTTCTGGCGCTAGTGGTTCAGTTGCTTTCGGCAGTATTCGCCCGACGTCTTCTGGTACTTCCGCTACCGCTTCTGATACTTTAACGGTCCATACAAATTGTAGCGTTGGTTATTCCGTTTATGTTTCTGGACAAAATGGGAAAGATACTAATCTTACGAATTCTAATTCTTCGGTTACTTCTAACAATACTATCTCTACTTCCTCTACGGCGGTTGGTTCTACGGCTACTGCTCTTAGTTCTAATACTTGGGGCTTGAACTCTACCGACTCTGGGGTTTATGTCGGTCTTCCTGCTTATGCTAATGCTACTAATACCGCTCTTACGTCTAAGTCTTCTGTTTCTGAAGAAAGTACTGTACCGATTTACTATGGTCTTAAAGTTGATACTAGTATTACTCCGGGTACTTATACTGGAGATGTGCTATATACGGTCTTGCCCGATTCTGCTTGTACCGTCTATACCGTCCGCTTTAATGCTAATGGTGGTACTGGCAGTATGAATAACCAAACCATAACAGTAGGGACAGCAACAAATCTCACAATGAATTCTTTTACAAGGTCTGGTTATATGTTCCTCGGTTGGTCTACAGATTCTTCTGCTACTACTCCTACTTATAAAGATGGAGAAAGTGTTACCGATATATCAGGCTTTAATACTACACTAGACTTATACGCAATCTGGGGACAATCTACTGGCAATATGCAAGAGTTTCAATGTACTAGCCTTACCCCAAATACCACTACCTACCTTACGGATACTAGAGATAATCAAGTTTATTCCGTCTACCGTTGGCCCACTACCGGTGCTGCCGGAACCGACTATCCTACTAATATGGCAGGGGCTTGTCTAATGACTAAAGACCTTTCCCTCGGCTACGTTACAGGCGGTTCAGTTACTAAAGGGAACGACTTAACTCTTACTACTGCCGACTCCAACTTCGACACTAACGCTTCAAATTCTTCCTACGAAACTATCTCACTTTCTGGGACGCAAACAGTAACTGCTCGTACCGGTACATCCGATTGGGACACGACGAATAGTTATACTAATATGCAATATATTAATGGTCCACAAACTGGTAAAGAAGAGTATTCAAGCCACTCCTACTACTCATGGGGGGCGGCATTAGTTGTTTGTCCGAAAGGGTGGAGGCCATTGACGGATACGGAACGTACTAACATTGTTAAACTTACTGGGAGTGATAGCATAGGCTCTACTGCTATTCGTAGCGCCCCATACGATTTCATACAGGGTGGATACTTCCAATCATCTGGGTGGGTTAATGTTCAGGTATATGGTAAATACTGGACTTCTACACAATATAATTCAGATTCAGCATATAACCTAGGCTTTAATTTGGCGCAGGTGAGTCGTGGTATATCAGAAAAATATTCAGGCAATTCCGTTCGTTGTATAGCTCAGGACAGTTACACTATCAGCTACTCCAGTACCGGTGCAGATAGCGGAAGCCCAAGTAAGACTAGCGAAGTGGCTTATGAGAACGGTAGTATCACTACCGCGGCGCAAGGAACTATGGCAAAAAATGGTTACAACTTCCTCGGTTGGGCCTTAATCTCCGGCGCTACTACCGCCACCTACTCCGCCGAAGCCTCGGTCTCTATTTCCGACCTCCTCTCCGCCGCCTCCGCCGCCGGCCAAACCACCACCTCCGGCTCGACTATCACTCTCTACCCGGTCTGGGAAATTGCTATAGACGGAGATATGCAATCTTGGACCGGTTGTTCCGCTCTTTCCGAAGGACAGCAAGTTGTCCTCCGTGATACTAGAGATCAGAGAACCTATACTGTAAAGAAACTCCCCGATGGCAAGTGCTGGATGACCCAAAACCTCGCCCTCGGTATGGACGCTACTACTACTGGCCTTACCCTAACTTCTTCCGATACCAATATTGACAACAGCACGACTTACTACCTCCCTCCCGCCGGAAAACAGGGCAGCATTACAAGTAGTAGTACTTTAACCAGCACAACCGCCGCCAACTTCAGTTCGAGCAACGACAACTACGCCAAGACTCAGTTCCGCACTAAGAGCAGTAGCTATACTAACGACTCTGATACCGGCTACTACAACTTTTATACGGCCACCCTTGGCTATTCCTACTACGGCTCTGGTAGCTCCGGCTCCTCCACTCGCGACATCTGCCCGAAAGGCTGGAGACTCCCGAAAGTTACGGACGGCGGCACTACGGTAACTTCGGGCAGCGCAGCAGAGTTTACCACTCTTGCTAAATCCTATAATTCCAGCGCTTCTTGGAGCGGAACAAGCACATCATATAGTTATTACACCTCCGACTCGACCATCCACACTGGCTTCCATAACGGAGTCACCGCGGATGGCAACAACTACGCCGGTTTCTCGTACTCGGGCTTCTGGAATAGTACGGATTCTAGCGCCAGCGGTCTTGGTTCGCGCGGGTACTACTGGTCCTCCTCGGTCTACGCTACCGGCTACGGCTACTACCTGGACTTCGATTCGTCGTCTGTGAACCCGCAGTACGACGGCACCAAGTACTACGGGCGCGCCGTACGGTGCGTAGCTAAAGAAGACACCCTACAAGAAACCTCTGCCGCAAATCTCGCCGAAAGCACTACAACCTCTCTCGTTGATTCGAGAGACAACCAAAGTTACACCGTCTACCGCTGGCCCTCTACCGGTACAGCCGGAACGGATTATCCGACTGGCATGGCTGGCTACGCCATCATGACCAAAGACCTCTCCCTCGGCTACGTTACCGGTGGTTCAATTACTAAGGGTGGTAACCTCAGCCTCACTACCTCAACTTCCAACTTCGATACCAACGCCTCTAATTCTTCTTACGAGACTATCTCCCTTTCTGGAACACAGACCGTAACTTATGTAAATTCCGCTAATAACGGGACTGGTTGGTCTACGACAAATAGTTATACCAATATGCAGTATACTTACGGTACAGCTACAAACAGCTCCCATGGTTATTATTCCAACGGTGCCGCCCTCGTAGTCTGCCCGAAAGGCTGGAGATTACCTACTAGGACCGAATATTCTAATATTGCTACTTTTATGGGTGGCAGCAACTCTACTGGCTCTTCGAAGATTAGAGGTACTCCGTATAACTTCGTCTACGGCGGCCGCTTCTACTCCTCCGGCTGGGGCAATGTCGGTAGCAACGGCGACTACTGGTCGTCTGCGCAGTATTCTAGCGCTTACGGGCGGTACTTGTACTTCGGTTCTAGTTATCTGTACACGTACAACGACAGTAAGAACTACGGTAGGTCTGTACGTTGCGTAGCCTCCCCGTAGGCCTTCGTCCTTCCGCCGGGCTGAGCCTCGAGTACTGAAAAAAAGTTTTCGGATCCCCTCGTCTCCTACGGCGGTAGCCTCCCCGTAGGCCTTCGTCCTTCCGCGCCCCAAGAAGCGGTAGCATACTTTCCACCTTGCTTTACTCAAAACCGCCCACATAAGCGTTTTTCCTTTACAGCTAAATATAGTACAATACAAACATGCAATCAAAGAAAATTGGCAAAATAACCCCAAATGGCGTGTTCCTCGAAAGGCATGAATACAATACAGTCTTATTCCTAACAAACCTCGGCTACGACATCAGCCTGATCCCACCGTCTCATATACCCAACGTCAGAACCCCAGATTTCACAATGGACGGCTTGCGATGGGAAATGAAGAGCCCAAAAGGAAAAAGTCGCTCTACCCTTGAACACGCTTTTCAATCCGCCGCCAAGCAATCCGAAAATATTATCTTCGATTTACGACGCATAGACTTCCCAGAGGAAAAATCTCTCTGCATCTTGAGCAGACTCATGACAACCTCTAAACGTGCTAAAAAACTTGGAGTCATTACAAAATCTCAAAAAATAATTTGGTTTCCCTTTGACGGCTGAATCTAAGTGTGCTATAATAACTCCGAGGGCGACCTACTGCCGAAGAACAGTAGGCCTAGCCCTCATTTTTATCGAGTTAAACCCTTGAAATTTCCAAAAATCTATGCTACAATAATACAGATATTAACAAAGGGAAAGATATGAGTCGTATCGGAAAACTACCTGTTGACATCCCTGCAGGCGTGACAATTACGGTCGGCGACGAGAAGATTACCGTTGCTGGCCCGAAAGGCACCCTCGAGGTCCCTGTCCAGGAGAATACCTCGACTAAAGTCGAGAACAATCAGATTATCGTGACCCGTAAGGACGACGAGCCGAAGTCGAAGGCTTGGCACGGTCTCCAGCGCGCGCTCTTAAACAACGCCGTACAAGGAGTTACGAAAGGCTTCGAAAAGAAGCTCGAAATTAACGGCGTCGGTTTCCGTCTATCTGGCGGACCGAAAGAAATCGAGATGGCCCTCGGTTTTTCGCACCCCGTTAAATATACCGCCCCGGAGGGCGTCGAACTAAAGACCAACAAAATGGAGATTACCGTCTCTGGTATCGACAAACAATTGGTCGGTCAAGTCGCCGCCGAGATTCGGAGCTTGAAGAAACCTGAACCGTACAAGGGCAAAGGTATTAAATATGTTGACGAGTACATCGTCCGCAAGGCCGGAAAGGCAGGTAAGAAATAATGGAAGCTATCTATCGTAAGAATCGCACCCGTGCTAAGATTCATGGTACCGCCGAGCGCCCGCGCTTGACCGTCCATATCAGCAACCAGCACATCACCGCCCAAATCATCAATGATGACGAAGGCAAGACCTTAGCCTACGCTACTACCGTCGGTAGTAAACTGACCGGTACTATGACCGAAAAAGCCGCCAAACTTGGCGCTGAAATCGCTAAAAAGGCTAAAACCGCCAAAGTCAAGACCGTCGTCTTCGACCGTGGCTCAAAAGCTTATGCTGGCCGGATGTCCGCTCTCGCCGACGCCGCCCGCAAGGAAGGATTGGAGTTCTAATATGCCAGAGAATACTAAAAAAGCCCCGAAGGTCATCAACAAGTCCGGTACTTTGAAGATGTCCGACGAGGTCGCTAGCAAAAAGCAGACTCGCGACATTAGCGGCCGTCCGATGGACCGAGGTCGCCGTCGTCGTGACCGCGTCCGTGACAACGGCGCGCCAAAAGAATTCGACGAAGTAACGATCAATATTGATCGCGTCTCTCGTACCGTCAAAGGCGGCCGTCGGATGCGCTTCAAAGCCCTCGTCGTTATCGGCAACCACAAAAACAAGGTCGGCGTCGGCGTCGCCAAAGGTGGTGATGTCACTTCCGCCGTTGCCAAGGCTACCGCTAAGGCTAAGAAAAACTTAATCACCTTCAATATGGATGGCGAAACGATCTGCCACGAAGTTGAAGTCAAGGCTACCGGCGCCGATGTCTTGATGAAACCGGCTGCCCCGGGTACCGGGATTATCGCCGGCGGTGTCGTCCGTTCGATTATCGGTTTGACCGGAGTCAAAAACTTGATTTCGAAGAGCCTAGGTAGTACCAACAAGGTCAACATCGCCTACGCCGTCATCGAAGGTTTGAAGCAACAAACTCCGCGCGCCGAGTGGGAAACCACTAAGGTTAAAGGCGCTACGAAGAAAGCTTCCGCCAAAAAGGAGACTAAATAATGAAGTACAACGATTTAGAGGTTAATAAGAACACCCGCCCGACCCGCAAGGGTCGCGGTATCTCCGCCGGCCAGGGTAAAACCGCCGGCCGTGGGACCAAGGGTCAAAAGGCTCGTACCGGCCACCGCAAGATGCCAGCCGGCTTCATGGGCGGCCAACGCGCCATTATGCAGGCCGTACCGAAGCTCAAGGGCTTCAAGTCCTTACATCCTAAGGCCGAAGTCGTCTACACCGACCGCTTAAACGATTTGAGTGGCGAGGTCGACAACTTCAAGCTCTACGAGGCTAGCCTCATTAAAAGCCCTTACGACCGGGTCAAGGTCCTGACTCGCGGCGAATTAACCGCTAAAATTACCCTGAAGACCCAGTTTG
>JAFUBU010000040.1 GCA_017460045.1 Candidatus Saccharimonadota bacterium | reverse complement strand
GGGTGGACAAGTATCGGTCTGGACGATGTATTTTGGTTTGGGCCGGGTATTTTTAAGGCCGGCGGGCGGATGGTCGGAAATAGCTTCGCGCAAGATTTTGTTGAGGTCGGAAGTTTTAAGTTTGTGACGGCGCTCGGCGTCGATTTTTAAGGCGAGGTCGAAGAGCTTGGTAACGTTTTTGCCGGTCTCGGAACTTGTCAAAAGGACGGGGGCGTAAGGGAGAAAATCGAAGTCGTATTCGAGATTGTCTAGCAACCTGTCGGAGTCCTCGGTAAGGAGATCGGTCTTGGTAATGACGAGGATAATTCCCTTACCGGCCTTGACGATTTCGCCGGCGAGGGTTTGATCGAGTTTGGTGTGCGGCTCAGTACCGTCCACCAAGAGAGCGCAGACGTCGGCTTCTTCGATAGCCGCGAGCGTACGGAGGGCGCTAAATTTCTCAATCCCGACTTCGCGCTTGCCGGGGCGGCGGAGGCCGGCGGTATCGAGGATTTCGAGAGCTTCCCCTTTATACTTTACCTCGACGCGGTTAACGTCTCGGGTCGTCCCCTGTTTACTACTAACGATAGCCTGTTGTTTCTTACTCAGGGCGTTGAAGAGGCTTGATTTACCGACGTTCGGGCGACCAATTAGTGCAATCTTCAAAATGTCTTGCGACAAGTTCAAAGGGTCTTCTGAACGGGAGATTATCTCGCCCTTAGAAATTACAACGTCCGGGCGGACTTTCGCCGGAATTCCGCTACGCTCCAGTTCCGGACTCAAGTCCGCGGATGCTGTAATTTCTCGGGGAGAAATCTCTTTATTGTTCGGAAGACCCTTTAGAACTTGTCGTAATGCCTTTTTTAGATCAGTGATGCCCTGGCCGGTGGTGGCGGAGGTACGGAAGATGCGGTCCTCGGGGATGCCGAGGGCGCGGAACTCGTTTAGATCGAGGGCTTCGCCGCGGTCGGATTTGTTTAAGAGGAGGAAGACCGGTTTTTTCGAGCGGAGGGCGGATTTAGCAATTTGGCGGTCGCGATCGTTGAAGTATTTTGTAGAATCTACAACAAGGCAGATGATTTTAGCGGAGTCGATAGCGTCTTCGATTTGGTCTTGGATTGTAGCTTCGAAATCGTCCTCGGGCTTTTTTAGGCCGGCGGTATCAACTAACAAAAAGCGGTCGTCGATACGAGCGTAAACGTTGTCGCGAGTCGTGCCCTCTTCGCGGGCGACGATAGCGATGTTTTTATGGGCGAAACGATTTAAGAGGCTCGATTTTCCGGCGTTAGTTTGGCCGATCAAAGCGACAATCGGGAGACTTTTCATGGGGAAATTATAACATAATTTTGGGAAAAAGGAAATAAAAACTAGACCCTTCGGGCCTATTTTTCGTGTTTGGTGACTCCTGCGGGAGTTTGCCTCGCTTCGCTCGCCAATTCGCTTCGCGAGCGAACCCTGCGGGTTCGGTTTCCTGCGGCAACCAACCAAACACAAAAAACTAGACCCTTCGGGCCTATTTTTCGTGTTTGGTGACTCCTGCGGGAGTCGAACCCGCGATTTTCTGGATGAGAACCAGACGTCCTGGACCACTAGACGAAGGAGCCAAGTATGTTTATGATTCTACCATACATTGTTAAAAAAGGCAAATTACTCGTGGATAGCCGTAAGCATAACAGGGGTAAAATAGTTGATTTTTTCTGCGCGAGGTGATATAGTTTAGGGAGCGTATCGAAAAATATGCAAAGGGAGCCTCTGAGCGCGAGGCTCGCAAACTTCGAAGTTGGCGAGCCTTGACTCGCCGGTAACCTATCAACGGTGGGCAAGCAATTGCCCGCTTTTGCTCTTTAACAGGAAGGATGGTGATAATCCTATGAGTATGTTTTATGCAGTTATATTGTTGATTCTTTTCGCTACCTTTGTGGTGATTTGGTACAACTTTGTGGACCTCAGAAACCATAAGGAAGGTACTGCCGAAATGAAAGAGCTTGCGGCCATTATTCGGGAAGGCGCAAAGACCTTTATGAATAGAGAACATACGGTAATTATCCCGACAATATTGGTTGTGTCGGCGATTTACTCTCTATTCATGGAGAAATACTGTGGTCTTTCGCTGATTTTTGGTTCAGCTCTGAGCTTGGTGGCAGTTAATGTTAGTATGCGGGGTGGCACATACGCAAATGTTCGGACTGCTAACGCGGCCCGTAAGACCGGAGCGATGAGCAGAACGATTAGAATCGCACTGATGGGTGGAAGCATCAGCGGATTTTCGGTCTAAGCTTTTGGGCTATTCGGATTTTTGGCTGTTTATATTGTAAGCGGCGGAATCCGTATCGATGCCACTAGCCGTGGTATTATTAGCCAAGTACTCTGTAATCCGACGACGATGCGACTCACGACCTATTCGCTCGGCTGTTC
>JAFUBU010000039.1 GCA_017460045.1 Candidatus Saccharimonadota bacterium | reverse complement strand
GTGCGAATGTAGCTCAGTTGTTTAGAGCGCTTCCTTGCCAAGGAAGAGGTCGAGAGTTAGAGTCTCTTCATTCGCACCATATGGATTCGTAGCTCAGTTGGTTAGAGCGCCGCCCTGTCACGGCGGAGGTCGCGAGTTCGAGTCTCGTCGGATCCGCCAATTTTATATCTGCGGGTATCGTATAACGGCTATTATGTATCCTTCCCAAGGATGAGATTGGAGTCCGACTCTCCATACCCGCACCACATACGCTCAAGCGTATTTTTTGTGTTATAATAATGTCATGAACGAGCTGTATATATCAGACCTTATCGGCGACTATCTCGAGTATGTCGAGATAGAGCTCGGTCGCTCTTTGAATACTGTCCGAAACTATGAGCTTTACCTAAATCGTTTTCTCGAGCTCGCTTCCGAGGACCTAGACCACGATCTAAAACCCGCGGAAATTACTCCGGAACTCCTCCGAAAATACCGCCTCCGCCTAAATCGTCTCGAAGACGAGCGCGGCCGCCGTCTTACCCCCGCGACTCAGGGTTATTATCTTATCGCCCTCCGCGGGTTTCTAAAATATCTCGCAAAGCGCGATATTAAATCTCTCGACCCCGTCCTCGTCGAGCTTCCCCGCTCTCATCGCCCTCAAGTTACCTTTCTCCATCTCGACGAAATCGAGCGACTTTTAAACGAAATCGACCTTGATACCGAAACCGGTCTACGCGACCGCGCGATTATCGAGCTCCTCTTCTCTTCCGGCCTCCGCGTCTCTGAGCTTTGCGGGCTCAATATCGTCGATATTAATTTAGATCGTCGCGAATTCGTCGTCCGCGGTAAAGGTAGCAAAGACCGCCCGATTTTTATCGACGAATCCGCCGCCGGCCGCGTCAGAGATTATCTCTCGGCTCGCCACGATTCCCTCCCCGCCCTCTTCCTTAATAACTCCAAAAATCCCGGCGAGCCTAGCCAGGACGGCAACTACCGCCGCCTTACTCCGCGCAGTATCCAGCGCATCATCGAAAAATATACCCGCCTCGCCGGTATTACTAAACACGTTACTCCCCATACTTTAAGACACTCTTTCGCGACCGACCTTCTCATGAACGGCGCCGACCTCCGCTCGGTCCAGTCCCTCCTTGGCCACTCCAATATCTCCACGACCCAAATCTATACCCACATTACCGATACCCACCTCAAGGAGATTCACAGCAAGTTCCACTCCGAAACCTCCTAGTTGCCGCTCTATCCGACCTTTTTCGCCGTACCCTTTGCTTGGTTAACCAATTTCTTATCAAACGTCCAAACTGGTAACATCTCTCTATTCTCCGCTAAGCACTTCAGGTAGCAATCCGCAAAAGACAACGCCGGATGTTCTTCGTAAAAATCTAGGGCCGGGTTCATTATCGCCTCGTCATAGTCGATCCTCGGCAAACTCAGGACTTTTCGAACCGCCTCTATTGCTTTCTTCCTTGGGATTCCGTATCGTTCGCCTTGTAATATATACAAACACTCAAAAATTACTATCTCCGGGACAAAGAAAATCTTCTCGTTACTGAGCAAAAGCTCTCTCGCCTTCTCCGCTTGTCTCGCTACATCATTAGTAATTACTCGAACCAGTACATTTGTATCTATTATAGAAAAACGGCTATTTTTCATCTTCCAACCCTCCATAAAAAGTTTGTTCAAAATATCTCTTGCCGCTCGGGGTTCTCAAGTCTTCCTCTATTAGCTCTCTCGCTGTCTTCCCGGCATTTGCCTTTATCCTTCTTCGTTCTTCCGGCGTCCACATCGCATCGAGCTCCGCAAAAACCTCTCTATCCGTCTTTTCCCTTCGGACGATTAGTTCTTCCCCTCTCTTTTCCATCGTCACTCTATTTTTTATCCCCAAAGCCTCCCGAAAAACCTTCGGAATCGTCACTTGTCCTACTTGCGTTACCGCTAAGCTTGCCACATCTCCTCGCTTTCTGCCCACCATTATTAAATTCCATTCTTTTATTAAAAATAATAATACATATTAATCATACTGCATTTTAATAATTTCTACAATACAAATCCGAAATATTCCGTCGCCGAAAACGTGTACTTCGGCTCAAAATCCCGCTCGCGCCTGTCGGCAGGATCGAGGCGCAACTATACATCTTGCATAATCTCCCTTCCCTGCATTATAATAATTGGCAGAGGAGTATCCGACTCCGGATGGTCTATTACCTTCGAGAATAACCATTCGCTAAGTCGGCTAGCTCATTAAGGAGGTGGGAGATACCCTTGGGTGATTCGGTTCAGGTTGACTTAGCCTCAAGCATACGGGACTAAGCAAAGCCGACGGCTCCTCAAGGTTAATACCGTTAGTGCAGATGCCCTACGGGGTGTCTTGCGACTCTAAGTTATCTCTAAACACACCGACTTGTTCGTTGTGGCTGTTGGGCCCCGATGAAAAGTCCAGGTGAGCCGAACTAATCTGGCGCGTACTACGCCGGCTTCTCGTACTCGGGCAACTGGAATGGTACGAATTCTAGCGCCAGCAATCTTGGTTCGAACGGGAACTACTGGTCCTCCTCGGTCAACAATACCAACAACGGCTACAACCTGAACTTCAATTCGTCGAATGTGAACCCGCAGAACAACAACAACAAGTACAACGGGAACGCCGTACGGTGCGTGGCTAAGTCTTAGGAGTTTTCCTTTGTTCTGCCCCAGCATCTCCTTTGTTAAGTCGCTCCTCAGAGGAAACGGCCTTGCGCCTACGCTTGCGTAGCCCGCTGGACCAGTAAGGCCTCCAAATTAAAGACCGAGGTTCTTAAAACTTGTACTCCCACCCTACCGACTCAAATACTTTTTGATTCAATTTCTTCGCACTAAAATGCGCCCCCATACCCAAATATGACGTAATCGATTCGTCGTCGCGCATCCCGTTCATATATTCCTGCGCCGCCCGATAAAAATTATGTTGAAACCTCTTCCCCGGTATAAGATGGTCTCGGTAGACCTTTGCCCCGAGAAACGGCGCGCCGTTCGTAATCGGCTGAATATAAATTTTGTTCGGGTGCATCTTATGCCCCATACCTTCTAAAAATTCCGGTACGACCTGCTCAAACATCAGTTTTGCATATTCAAACTGCTCTTCCGATACAATGATAAAGAAATCGTCAACGTATCTCCCGTAGTACTCAAACCCCAAATCAAATTTCATAAATCTATCGAACGGGTCTAAATTGATATTCGATAAGAGCGTCGAAAATAATTTCTCGCCAAAGATACCGACAAAGCTCATACTCCCAACCATGGAGGGGATATTGCCTTTCTAGCCCCCAAAGTATCCGCTGGAATAATGCCTCTCGATTTAAGCTCATAAAATACCCCGAAATATCTCCCTTTAGGACGTACGCCGGCCGCGACCCCGCCAAAGACGCCTTCTCCATAAATTTCTGCATCCTCTGTATCCCGAGCAACGTCCCTTTCACATCACGACAGGAATACGAATCGTAGATAAAATGGTTATCCCACCAAAATCCATTCAGCGCGTAGAGTAAATGGTGTATTACTCTATCTCGAAACGGCGCTGCAAAAATTTCTCGTATTACCGGGTTATGCGTAATAAAAGCTTTCCCCCTGCTCGGCGTATAAATCCGTACCATTACATCGAATGCTAGCTGGTCGACGTTATCGCGCGCCTCCATCTCGAATTTATGCTCGTCTTCCGTCCGCATCTTCGCTCGCTTCGCCATCTCGTACGATTCCCATAGCGCTAACGGCAAATCCGCGTCACACTCCGGTATCAATAGCAATTGGTTCTTTGAATACTTATTTTTATTAATTCTCATTATGCTATTTTCCCTCGATTTTCTTCATCGATTTTCTTAGCCGCTATTTTCTTCTTCTCGAAAACAATTTGTCGCTTTAGCTTCGACAATTTCCCCGCGATTTCAAACAGCTTCTCGTCGTTGACAATCCTTAGCGGCGACAGCGCCATGAAATACCCCTCTGTCCGAAGTACTCTTTCCATCGCCCTATCTAAAAACGCCTCTATATCTTTCATCAAGTTATATTCGTCCGCCGTAATTCGCTCCGGCAATTTAAAGGTATAAATCTCGTTTTCCGTATCAATCAGTTCTACTTTCTGCTTCTTCAGGCCCTCGACCAAGAGGTCCTAATTTATCAATGATCTGGGAGAATTTTTCGAAGATAGAGTTAGGAGATGCTGGGGCAGGACAAAGGAAAACTCCTAAGACTTAGCCACGCACCGTACGGCGTACCCGCGGTACTTGTAGCTGTAGTTCTGCGGGTACACATACGACGAATCGAAGTACAGGATGTAGCCGAAGTTGGTATTGTAGACCGAGGAGGACCAGTAGTACCCGTCCGAACCAAGATTGCTGGCGCTAGAATCCGCACCAAGCCAGACGCCCGAGTACGAGAAGCCGGCGTAGTTGTTCTGAGTACTTGTCGCGAGTGGAGAGGCGGCTTGTAGATACATTGCATTTTTAATAGTAGTATCGCTGGTGTAGCGGTTCGCGGTTGTACCGTTTGTCCAAGAAGCACTAGTATTATACGAATTAGCTAGTACGGCGAAGTCTCCGGTGAAGTCGCGTGAACCAGAAGTGGTAGTAGCTGTGGCACTGACTTTCGGTAACCTCCAGTTTTTCGGGCAGATATCAATATCGCTTGTGCCGGTAGATTTACCATCGCCGTAGTAGGAGAAACCAAGGGTAGCAGTGTAGAAATTGTAGTAGCCGGTATCAGAATCGTTGGTGTAGCTAGACTTTTTGGCGCGGAACTTGAACATGGCCTTGTTGTCTTGGCCGTTCGTAAAGTTGTAGCCGGTAGTAGAGTTCTTTGTGGCAGAAGCGGTTAGACTTCCGGCTCCACCATCTTTCGGGAGATAGTATGGACCACCGCTAGTAAAGTTAGTATCACTAGAGGTTAGCTTTACGCCGTTAATAGTTAAGTTTTGCATCATCCAGCATTTGCCGTCCGGGAGCTTCTTTACCGTGTATTCTTTCTGGTCGCGGGAATCTACTAGCGTTGTAGATTGTCCGGTCGAGAGTCCCGAATTTGCACAGGTAAAGCTTTGCATTGTCGCGGTTGAACTCTTCCAGACTGCATAGACGGTTGTTGAAAGCCCGGTCGAGGAAGAGAGGCTACTGTTAATGGCAGTCGGATTTACGCTCGTTTGTCCGGCGGTCCAAGTAGCGCTCGTAGCGGTGGAGGAGAGACTCCAGCCGAGGAAATCTGCACCAGATTTCGCTAAAGTACCCTTGGTCGGCATGGTAATATTAGTCCCATAGTAGCCCGTTTCGCTAGTTTTACTTGCCGAGCCGGTCCCGCCGTTAGCGGAATAGGTAATCGTTACGGTATTCGGAGTCCAGACGGCATAGAGATTAATCGTCGCGCCGTTCGTGCCGGTTACTCCGGCGTTGGAAGCAAGCGTTGAAACCGAGCAACTAGCACTTGCGCTACAGGTCGCCGAGCTTGCGCTGTTAGTGGTGGACCAACCGGCGAATTGGTAGCCAGTACGGCTAAAGGTATTTGCTCTCGTAGTAATAGTACCGCCGTAAGTACCAGTTTGGCTACTCGGAGCAGTACCCGAGCCTCCGCCGTTGTTATACTTTATTGTATAGGTATTAGCGGCAGCATTAGCGGTTACCTTTACGTCGTTGTCTGGCATCTTGAAGTAAGCGGGAGTAGAAGTTGTAGAGGCGGTAGTCATGCTAGAGTTGGAGTAGAGCGTTACTCCGCCCGAGTTTACCGTCCAACCGGAGAAGTGGTAGCCGGTAGAGAAAGTGGTAGCGGAAATCGTTACGGTACTATTGTAATCGTAAGTTCCAGTCCCACTCGTCGTTGTAACGTTTGTTCCTTTCGATACTGTTACGTTGTTAGAATTGATTTGCCATTGGGCGGTTAGGGTTACTGAGCTTAAGTCGCTTGGGTTTACATCGGCAGTACCGCTTGTTCCGTATTCATTGTTGTTTTGGTCTTTCCAGCCGGTAAGGGTATAGCCAGTCCGGGCGATTTTGGTACTGTCCGAAATAGTCGAGAGGTCGATCGTGCTATCGAAGGTCAGGTCTTGGGAAGTTAGAGTATTAGTTGTAGCGGAGTTGCCGTTGAAATTTAACGTGTACTTTAGACAAGCGTCGTTCATTAGGACAGTATAGAGGACTTCCCCGCCGTAGGTACCGGGAGTCTTAGCGGTAGAGACGTTTAC
>JAFUBU010000038.1 GCA_017460045.1 Candidatus Saccharimonadota bacterium | reverse complement strand
CCTAAACTTCTGCACCCATTTAATCAACGAACACGAGATTTTCCTCGAGCGTCGTAGCGCTACTATCTACGGCCCTTTCTCTGTTATCTATGGCGTCGGTGCGGTTATCCTCGCCAAATGTCTTGCCGAAAGAAGTCTCAAATGGTGGCAACTCTTCATTCGTGGTGCTTTGATTTGTGGCGTCGCCGAAATCGTGATCGGCTATCTCCAAATCTGGTTTACCGGCACGAGTTCTTGGAACTATAGCAACCATTGGCTTAGTTTCGCCGACGGCCTTTCCTCTCCTTTCATTATCTTCCTCTGGGGCTTCATCGCCGTCTTCTTCATCAAATGTATCTACCCGCTAATCTGCAAACTGACCGACGCCGTCCCGCCGGTCGCCGGCCGAAAAGTCCTCAATGTCGTGATGATTCTTTTGGTGATTGATATGCTGATTAGCTTTTCCGCTGTCGTCCGCTGGAACTTCCGCCACCAAGGGAACCCTCCGCTTACCCCCTACGGGCAGTTCCTCGACTCCACCTACCCCGACGATCGTATGAAGAGCGCCTATCCTAATATGGAATTCGTCAAGTAGTCAAACTTTCCTTAAGATAATATCTATGTTATAATAATAAAAACAACGAAAGGATCTCATCGTGGAAACGTTCAATGCATCAGAAAAAACTATCAAAGTCGCTCAAGCGCTGGGATTTCTGTTGTCAAAAGACGAAAACAAAAAGATGAATCGCGTTAAGCTCATCAAACTCCTTTGGGCGGCAGACCGTCTACACCTTCGCAGATACGGACGGACCGTCACTGATACTTCCTACTTCGCCATGGTCCACGGTCCGGTTTCGTCGCTCGCCCTCGATATTGCTCGCCTTGACTCAGAGTTCGGCTTAAGCGACGGCGATGCGCACTACATCGAAGAATATTTTACTTCCAACTACAAAGATACTTCCATGTCCAAAAATCCTGGCGACGATTACCTCTCCGAGACGGAAAAAGCCGCCCTTTCTGATGCTTGGGAGATGTTTAAAGATGCTGATCCTTTTGATTTAGCCGACCAAGTCAGTCATGAATACCCGGAGTGGAACAGATACAAAGATTATTTTGAGGCCGGCAACAGTAATCGCCAGCAAATCGATTTGGCAGATTTTTTCAAAAACCCCGCCCACGACCCTTATTTCCAAGAGGACGAAACCCGCCTACGGGCCGCCGAAGAAATATTCAACGAAAATAAAAAACTTAACTCTCTTCTCTGCGGAGCTTAGTTTATGGACATCCCTGACGCTACAGCTTTAAAAAGAAAAACTTTCGAAGAGCATATTGCGCAGGGAACTCTCTTTCGGCTTCGCGGGGAGAAACCATTTGAAAGTCTCGACTATCATGTCTTTATTGTACTAAATGCGGATTGGGAAAATGGGGAGCTTCTATATCTAGAAAACGGCACTAGTAAAATCGAAAAACGCAAACAAACTCTCCTTGCCATGGGGCTAAATCCGGAAGAAGTTTCCGTCGAAATACCTGCCAATAAATATAGTTTTTTCACCAAAGACACTCTCATCGATTGTCATGATATCAGCTCCATCTCTCTAGAACAAATTGACTTTTCCGGAAATGATTTTATATACCTAGACGACTCGCTATCAGAAGACGACTTATCTAAAATCCTCCGCGCTATTAACGCTAGTCCGGAGATATCTCCCGCTATTAAAAGAAAGCTTGGGCTCAAATGAAAATCGCTATCTGTTCCGATACTTATTATCCTATGACCAACGGTGTTGCCGTCTTTACTACTAATCTCGCAACCGGCCTCCGCCGTCGTGGCCACGATGTCATTGTTATTTCTCCAAGTTTTACCGGCAAAAAACATCGCCACACCGACCCGAAGACCGGCGTGACAAATTATTTCTTGACCGCCAAGCGCTTCCATCTTTACCCGGATCAAATCCACAAAATCCCCGAGAAAAAAGAGGTCCTCGGCGTAAAAGTCCCGCGTCTAGCTTACAAAAACGGCCTTTGGCTCAGCACCCACCCTCGTCGCGAAATCAAAAAGATTTTAAGACGCTTTAACCCCGACGTGATTCATCTTCAGACCGCCGGCCCGGTCGGGCTCGGCGTCATGTCGTACGTTAAAAAGACCGGCACCCCTCTCGTCTCGACCGGTCATTCCTACCCGGACAACTTTACTAGCCAATTCAAGTTCTTAAAGCCCATCAAGCGCCCGGTCGATGCCGCCGTCCGTCATTATCTCAATAGCTTCTTAAAAAACGCCGAGTACGCGACTATGCCGACCGAGCTCGCCATCGAGGAGCTCATCCCCGAAAACCGCAAACATTTCAAAGTCCCGGTCGAAGCCCTATCAAACGGCGTCGACCTTTCCACTTTTCGACCCGGCCGCCCTGACAAAGATTTTTACGAAAAATATCGGCTCGACAAAAAGCGCCCGCGTGCCCTCTACATCGGTCGCGTCGACCCTGAGAAAAGTATTGATGTCGTTATCAAAGCCTTCAAGACCGTCTGCGCAAAACTCCCCGAGGCCGAGCTCCTCATCGTCGGCGACGGTGCCGACAAGGCCAAGCTCGAGAAACTCGTCGATGGCCTCGAGCTCGGAGAGAACATCCGCTTTCTCGGTCGCGTCCTCCCGCCCGACCTCTACGAGCTCTACCGGACCGGTATGGTTTTTGTGACTGCTTCTGAGACCGAAACCCAAGGCATCGTCTTAATCGAAGCCGCCGCGACCGGCTTGCCACTCGTCGCCGTCAATGCTGGCGCCGTGAAGGAAATCTGTAAAAATCATCAAAACGGCTATCTCTGCAAGCCCGGCGACGAAGCCGCTATCGCTAAAGGCCTCCTTAAAATCCTCACTGACCAAGACCGCAGGAAAGAGATGGGCAAAGCCTCCCTCGCCATCGCCAAGACCCACGACCTAAACACCACTCTCGCCCGCTTCGAAGAAATCTACGCCGATGTCGCCGAAAAGCCTGTGTTATAATATCCTTAGGAGATGGCTACCGCCGCAGAACGAGCGACTCGTTACCCTAGTGACCTCGCCGACTCTGCGCCGGACCAAATTCTGGGAAATCAGAGGCGCCCTATCACTGTGATAGGTCAAAAGTATGCCTCTTCCCCGAGGGGAAAAGGCATCGATTAGCCGCCTCTTTCCGCCTACCTTTCTTTCGTCCTCTTCGGCTTCGTCTTCTTTTGTAGTTACGCTGGCCGTTGGAGCATTTCCTGTTGGACTAGAAGTTGCAACCCTTCTCTAGGGAAAAGGGAAATAGAGATTCCGTCCTCGGCCTCTCTAGCAATCGCAACTTCTGGTCCTCTACGCAGAACAATAGTAACAACGCCTACAACTTGAACGTCAATAGTTCAAGTGCCAACGTCAACAACA
Organism: Candidatus Saccharimonadota bacterium; assembly: GCA_017460045.1. Classification (GTDB taxonomy): domain Bacteria; phylum Patescibacteriota; class Saccharimonadia; order Saccharimonadales; family Saccharimonadaceae; genus Nanosyncoccus. The sequence goes on along the minus strand of JAFUBU010000038.1, from coordinate 1,160 downwards.
ACAACAAGACCAATTCGAACTATTTACTCTGCTATAAGTCCTCCTAGCCCCTCGCTTTCCCACTACGGCCATCTCCTAAAAATTATATTCTAAACCATTATGCCGAAATACCCGCTCGGCAAACTTCTGCCCGTTACAATGTTTAAGCCTCCCGAGATACGAAATCACCGATTCTACCTCGCGGACCCCTTCTATCGTCTCTCTCATCGCCTGATGGAAGTTTCTATTCATTCTCCGCCCCGGGACGGTGTGATGCGGATATACCACCATCCCAAGAAACGCTACACCTTTCCGGACCTCTTGAATATGTCGCTTCTTCGGATGTAAAACTAATCCGAGCTCGTCCGCGAGATACCGCTCGATTACCCGGATATTTTCTTTCGCCGTTGTAAGCTCCGCACTAGGTACAATCAAGAAAAAATCGTCCACATACCGACCATAATGGCTATACCCAAGTTCTTGCCGGATAAACATATCAAGCTGGCCCAGATAGATGTTCGAGAGCAACTGCGAAGATAGATTACCAATCACTATTCCTTTTCCCGGCGGCTGACAAAACAGACTTTTGTTCGCCGGCAATTTATCCCAATCGCTGATATTCCCTCGGATTTTTACCCCGTCCGTCGGGTCGTCTAGAATAACCTCTTTCCAAAGATAATCGAGCAAATCGTACATCGGCGAGCCAGCGTCAAATTGTTTTGCGAGCCCCCATTCCACTCGCTTTACTAGCGCCCTCCTATCTAAACTCATGAAATACCCCTGGATATCGAGCTGTATCGCATAGGCTTCTTTCGTATAATTCTCCGAAACGCTTGCGATATGATGCTCTAGTCGCCGTACTCCAAACAGCGTCCCCTTGCCCTTCCGGCAGGAGTACGCGTCGTAGTCGAGTCGCTTATCCCACCAATCCGCCGACATATCATAGAGAAAATGGTGCACCACTCTATCTCGAAACGGCGCCGCAAAGATTTCTCGCATTACCGGCTGGCTAATCAAAAACGCTATCCCTCGACTCGGCTTATACATCCGGTAGTAAATATCATCCGTTAGCTGTCGCATATTCGTCTCAAGATTAAGTTCAAAGACATATTCGTCCGCCGTCCCTTGCTTACCGGCTTTCGCCTCGTAAAAGGCTATGTAGAGCCGGTGTTTCAGCCACT